>JADGRG010000638.1 GCA_017881145.1 Sandaracinaceae bacterium
CCGGACCCAGGCCGCGTAGGAGACCACGCGCGCAGCGAATCGTCGAGGTGCTAAGTCGCCTCAAGAGCTGTCGAAAAACGACTCATAGCGGCTTTCGAAAAAATCCTCGAAATACGCGAGTGTTCCTGCGGTTTTTTCTGCGGGCGCGCTCTGCGCCGATCTTTCGACAGCTCTTCAGCGAACGCATGCAGCGAAGGTTAGTGCAGCTCGGCGGCTGGCTTGTCAAGTCAGGCCGCAACCACTTCCAGCGTGACGGTCCCGCGCAGTGCCGAGCGCATCGGCCGACGCGCCACTGTCTGAGCATGACCGACGACGAGCCGCCCGCTTTGGTCTTCGAGCTTTGTGACTTGCCGCGAGCCCGGCCCGGCTCTACACCCCGACAGCTCGCCGAGAATCATGCTGGCACCTCCTCCACATACGCGGCTCCGCAGCATCCAACCCGTGCTGGACCGCGCGGGACGACCGCTGCGCGACCTGCGCGTCTCGGTCACGGATCGCTGCAACTTTCGCTGCATCTACTGCATGCCCGAGAGCGCATACCCGAAGGAGTCGCGGTACCTGCCGAGCCAGCGCCTGCTCTCGTTCGACGAAATCGAGCGCCTGGTGCGTCTCTTCGTGAACGAGCTCGGCGTCCGCAAGGTGCGGATCAGCGGCGGCGAACCGCTCTTGCGACCGGGCTTGCCCGATCTCGTCGCGCGACTCGCAGCCATCCCCGGCCTCTCCGACCTCGCGCTGACAACCAACGGCTACTTGCTGAGCGACCTCGCACCCGCGCTCGCGAGGGCCGGCCTCTCGCGCTTGACCGTGAGCCTGGACAGCCTCGACCCGCAGGAGTTTGCCGCCCTGAGCGGTGGGCAAGCTGCGCTCGAACAAGTCCTCGACGGCATCGACGCTGCGATCACAGCCGGGCTTGCGCCACTCAAGATCAACTGCGTTGTGATGCGCGGACGCAACCAAGGCGCGATCCTCTCGCTGGCTCGACGCTTCCGCGGCACTGCGCACGTGGTGCGCTTCATCGAATACATGGACGTGGGCACGATCAACGGCTGGCAGCGCAGCGATGTCGTCCCGGCGAACGAGATCCTCGAATCGCTGGCGGCAGCGGGACCGCTCGTTGCGCTTGCGCCGAACTACCCTGGCGAAGTAGCGCGGCGCTACGGATGGCGAGACACGGCTGGTGAGGTCGGCATCATCGCTTCCGTCACGCAACCGTTCTGCGGTGCTTGCCATCGCGCCCGACTCTCAGCGGACGGCCGCCTCCTGACTTGCCTCTTTGCAGCCTCGGGCGTCGACATCCTCGGCATGCTGCGGAGCGGCGAGAGCGATAGCGCACTGCTCGCGCGAATTGGCTACACCTGGCGTGAACGCAACGACCGCTACTCCGAAGATCGCCACGCGCGCAGCCAGAGCTCAGCTCACAAGCGGCTGGAGATGTACCAAATCGGCGGCTAAGCTAGCCGGGCCCCGATGCGTAAGCTCGCCTCCTTCGACGACCCAGCCCTGGCACGCTCCATCTCCGAAGCGCTCCTCGCCGACGACATCCCCAGCGTCGTGCGTTCGGAGCTCGAGACCGGCACTGCGGTCTGGATCGTGGAGGAGAACGACGTTTCCCGTGCGCGGGAGCGGCTGCGCGAGCTCTTGGCAGCGCCGCAAGAGCTGCATCGCTTCACGGCCCCAGAGCCGACCGCAAGCACGCCTGCGTCGAGCAGCGCGCAACCCGCATCTGCACACGAGGTCGCCGCGCACCCGCCCCTGCCGCTGCAACGATCCGCGCAGCGACGACCCGTGACGATCGCCCTGATCGCCGTATCGGTCATCGTCGCGCTCATCACAGACCTCGGGACGCGCACCGAGGTAGTTCGCTGGCTCTCCATCGCGAGCTACGACGTGGTGGACCGCGCAGTGCACTGGCACGGCTACCACGACTTGGCGGCGGGCCAACTCTGGCGACTCTTCACGCCCATCTTCTTGCACTTTGGTTTCTTCCACCTCTTCTTCAACGCTTGGTGGCTGCTCGACCTCGGCACACCCATCGAGCGCTTCCAAGGGCCACTGGCGTTCTGTGCGCTGATCGCCTGGAGCGCTCTTGCCAGCAACCTCGTGCAGTTCCACTTCAGCGGAACGCCCACCTTCGGTGGTCTTTCGGGCGTGGTCTACGCGCTGGTCGGTTACCTCTGGGCTCGCGGACGCTTCGAGCCGCAGAGCCGCATCAGTGCACCGCCGCGCGTGGTCACGTTCTTCGCAGTCTGGCTCGCGCTCGGGTTCTCGGGCCTGCTCGACAACGTATTCGGCCGCGTCGCAAACCTCTGCCACCTCGGTGGCCTCATTGCCGGCGCCCTCTACGGCTACATCGCCGCTCGCTACGCGACGCGACGCTTGCGCAGCTCCCCCCTTCAGTGAATGGTAGCGGCGTTCGCGCGACCCTGTGCGAGCGCAGAGGACACGAAGCTCTTCATGACGGCCCTACTCTTCGCGCTGATCAAAGCGCTGAAACTGATCGTCATCGGCGATGCTCTTTTGAGCTGGTTGATGCCCAACAAAGAACAGTTTCCGC
>JADGRG010000639.1 GCA_017881145.1 Sandaracinaceae bacterium
GGGTTGGATGAAACCCCGCTCGCGCCACGTGGCGCTGAGCTTTCAACCGGGTCGCGCCAAGGTTCACCCGCAGCCGCTCGGCGTGGTGGGCGTGATCTCGCCTTGGAATTACCCCGTGTCGCTGGCCCTCGGACCGCTTGCGGTCGCGCTCGCCGCGCGCAATCGCGTGATGAACAAGCTTTCGGAGCTCACGCCCAAGACTTCGGACCTGATGAAAGAGTTGCTCGGTCGGGTCTTCGACCCCGATCTCGTGACCGTGATCACCGGCGGCCCAGAGGTCGGTCAGGCCTTCAGCGAGCTTCCCTTCGACCACCTGCTCTATACCGGTTCGACGCGGGTCGGTCGCTTCGTGATGCAGGCCGCTGCCAAGAACCTCACGCCGGTCACACTCGAGCTGGGTGGCAAGTCACCGACCATCATCCACGAGAGCTACCCGATCGAAAAAGCTGCCGAGCGCATCGCTTCCGGCAAATGGTTCAACGCCGGTCAGACCTGCATCGCGCCAGACTACGTGCTGGTGCCCGAGGACCAGCGCGATGCGTTGGTCGCGGCGCTGCAGAGTGCGGCGAGCCGGCTCTATCCGAGCATCAAGGACAACGGCGACTACACCGCCATCGTGAACCAGGGGCATTACCAGCGTCTGCGCGGGCTGGTCGACGACGCCACCGCCCGCGGCGCCAAGAAGATCGAGATCAATCCCAAGAACGAGCAGCTCGAAGGCAACACGCGCAAGATTGCGCCGACCATCTTGCTCGACGTGAACGACGAGATGAGCGTGATGCAGGACGAGATCTTCGGACCGGTCCTGCCCATCGTCACCTACCGCACGCTGGACGAGGCCATCGAATACGTGAACGACCGTCCACGGCCGCTGGCGCTCTACTACTTCGACCACGACACCGACCGTGCGCGCAGCGTGCTGGAGCGCACGGTTTCGGGCGGCGTCTCGCTGAACGAGACGGTCTTCCACTTCGTGATCGAAGACCTGCCCTTCGGCGGCGTCGGCCCGAGTGGCCTCGGCGCCTACCACGGTCCGGAAGGCTTCGACACCTTCTCCCACAAGAAAGCCGTCTTTTACCAAGCCCGCTGGAACGGGGCCGCGATGCTGGCGCCCCCCTACGGTGCGCGTGCCGAGAAGCTGCTGAAGATGCTGATCGGCAAGTAGCTGTCTGGTGCGCTGTGGCCGGCCCGGTTTGCACCGGTGATCCGTTATGCACTGCGTCGGGCCGATTCTGGCGCAGGGGTCGGGAGCGCGGCGGGGGTGGCCGGGATGAAGCGGTCGGGGAGGCGCACGCCCAGGCGCGCCAGCGCTGGTGAGCGCTGCTCCGCGGGATAGAGGTAGCGCCTCTGCATCTCGTGGAAGTTCTCGGAGGCTTCGAGCTTCAACATGATGGCGTTGAGGCCGAAGGTGATGCGGTTGAGGTAGACGAAGTCGCGCGGCAGGTTGATATGCCGCTGGCGCGTCGGATCCATCACGCGAAAGGCTTCATTCACCCACTCGGCGGTGAAGGTGAAGACCCGGTTCTCGCGAAAACCGCCGACGTGATAACAGAAAAAGTCCCAGATTTCGGCGAGGTCGTAGTTGTGGCCGGGCAGCACGACCGCGAGCTTCTTGAGCAAGACCTCGAAGCTCGGCTTGTCGTCGGTGACGAGCGCGCGGTTGAGGGCCTGCAGGTCGTCCATGAAGGTGCGGCTCCAGTGCTTGACGCAGCCGTAGTCGATGAACGCGATCGCGCCGTCGTCGGCGAAGATGTAGTTGCCCGGATGCGGATCGCCGTTGAACACCAGGTAGCGGTTCATCGAGTCGAAGACGAAATCGTGGATGGCGTGCACCGCCAGGCGCTTCTCTTTGGCGTTGCTGGCGGCGATGAAATCGTGGAAGTGCATCCCGCGCACGTATTCCTGGCAGATCACGCGTGATCGCGAATGCTCCGGGAAGACCCGAGGCACGCGGATCAGCGGATGGCCGGCCCAGATGTCGCAGAAGAGCTGCTGGTTGCGCAGCTCGTGCCGGTAGTCGAGCTCCTCGAAGAGCCGGTCGCGCAGCTCCTCGACCACACCCTTGGCGTCGATGTTGGAGTTGATCGCCGAGACCATCGAGGCCAGGCGATCGGTCGTGCGTAGATCGCTCTCGATGGCTTCTCGCACGCCAGGATACTGGATCTTGACCACGACCTCGGAGCCGTCGTGCAGCCGCGCGCGATGCACCTGCCCGATCGACGCTGCCGCCAATGGCTGCTCATCGAAGCGCTTGAAGGCGCGGCCGAGGTCCATGCCCAGCTCTGCTTCGACCACGCCGCGCGCCAGCGCAAAGCTCATGGGAGGCGCATCCATCTGCAAACGTTGCAACGCATCGCGAGCCGCTTCCGGCATGCCCTGGTTGGCGAACGAGAGAATCTGGCCGAGCTTCATGAAGGCACCCTTCATCTCCCCCATCATCTGGGCGGCCTCCTCGGCGACCTGGATGTGATAGCGCGTGTGTAGCTGCTTCTGGTGCTCGCGGTTGGCCAGGAAGCCGCGCAACGAGAGCCAGAGCCGCCGCAGGATCGAGCGCGTCACGAACACCGAAAAGCGGCTGCTGCGCTCCGAGACCGTGGTGGCGATGCCCGCAGCGTTCTGGCGGGCCCGCACGGCGTTGAACCAGGCGAGCCATGCCAGAAGCACGGACAGGCTCAGAAAGCCCACAGCCAGCACTTGCAGCAGCGACTTCACTCGCAAGCAGCATGCCGCATTCCGCGGCTGAGTGCGAAGAGCACATGCTCGCGGACGCGCGTCCGGCTCGGCAGTCCTGGCTGGCGCGTCTGCTAGCTCGGTCGACCTACAACCGCCCACAACCAGCGAGCGCACGCTCGCCGCAGGCATACGCGGTATCATCGCGCAGGAGCCCGTTTTGTCCGACGCCTGGGATCAGAGCAAGAGCCTGCTTGGCACGGATCGCTTCGTGATCGAGCGGCGCATAGGTGAAGGCAGCATGGGTGCCGTCTACCTCGCTTACGATCGGGAGCGACGCACCAAGGTCGCGCTCAAGACGCTGCGCCGAGTGGATGCCTTGGGCATCTATCGCTTCAAGCGCGAGTTTCGCGCGCTCGCCGATCTCAGCCATCCCAATCTGGTGAGTCTGCACGAGCTCTTCTCGGAGGGTGACCAGTGGTTCTTCACCATGGAGTACGTCGAGGGCAAGGACTTCCTCAGCTACGTGCTGGGCGGCACGGCCCACGATTTCACGAGCACGCCGCACCGCGGCTCCGAGCCTCGGCTGTCCGGTGACTTTGCGGCTGTGTGTGACACCACCGAGCCGCGCGTGGCAGGCCTCGAGATGCTCTTCCCGACGCCGCTGCGTGACCCTGAGCGTCTACGTAACGTATTGTTGCAGGTCGTCGAAGGACTTCTGGCGGTGCACGCGCGCGGCAAGCTGCACCGCGATCTGAAACCCGACAACGTCATGGTCACCCCCGAAGGGCGCGCCGTGCTCTTGGACTTCGGCGTGGTGTCCGACGAGGTCGGTGAGGTCCACCGCACACTGGAACCGGGTGTGCTCGGCACGCCCGCCTACATGTCCCCTGAGCAAGCTGCGGGCAAGAGAGTGGATGAAGCGAGCGACTGGTATGCGCTCGGAGCGATGATCTACGAAGCGCTGACCGGGACTCTGCCCTTCGACGGAACCTACCTGGAAGTGCTGCAGCAAAAGCAGGCGCTCGATCCTCTCCCACCTTCACAGATCGTGGCTGGAGTCCCTGTCGAGTTCGACCAGCTCTGCATGAGTCTCTTGTCTCGCGACCCGCAAGCGCGTCCACGCGGTGAAGCCGTGCAACGGGCGCTGCGTGCGCGCAGACAAGTGTCGGTGCCACCGGTCGAGCCCACCGTGCAGCTGCGGGAAGGCACGACGCCCTTCATCGGCCGTGCTGCCGAGCTCGCGGCGTTGGGGCGTTGCGTCGCGGCCAGCGACCTCGGCAAGCCAGTGGTCGTACTCCTCTCGGGCGCCTCCGGCATCGGCAAGACCACCTTGGTCGAGCGCTTCATCGACGAGCTCGTCGAGAACGGCCGAGGCATCGTGCTCAAGGGGCGCTGCTACGAGCGCGAGTCGGTGCCTTACAAAGCCATCGACTCCCTGGTCGATTCGCTCAGCCGCTACTTGCGCCGGCTCTCCGCCGTGCACGTGGCGGAGGTGATGCCCCGGGATATCGTCGCGTTGGCGCAGGTCTTCCCGGTGCTCAAGCGGGTCGAGGAGATCTCTGCAGTGAAGCGTCGAGGCGCGCTCTCGAGCGATCCGCAGGAGCTGCGACGCCGCGCGTTCGCGGCGCTCAAGGAGCTCTTCTGCCGCGTCGCCGATCGCACACCGCTCTTGCTCTTCATCGACGACCTGCAGTGGGGTGACATCGACAGCGCCAGGTTCTTAGCGGAGCTCGTGACTGGCAGTGATTGCCCAGCGGCGGTCCTGCTCTGCGCATTCCGTGTGGCCGAGGTCGACACCAGTCCGTGTCTGCGCACGCTCCTTTCTCAGCTCCGCGCCAACCAGCAGGTCGAGCTGCGCGACATCGCGCTCGGTGCGCTGTCTCCAGACGAGAGCCTCGATCTGGCCCGTAGGCTCCTCGGTGGACAGGCGCAGGACGATGCCGCAGTGGTCGGGCACGAAGCTCAGGGCAGCCCGTATCTGCTCACCGAGTTGGTTCGCTACGTTCACACTCGGGGCACCGGCGACACGGGTACGGTGAGCATGGAGCAAGCGCTCGAAGCCCGACTCTCGGCGCTCTCCACGGACGCACGCACCCTCTTGCACTTGGTGTCAGTCGCAGGTCGCCCAGTTCCGGAGGACACGCTGGCGCTGGCGTCGGCGTTCGACATCGACTTGCAGAAAGCGCTGGCCGAGCTGCGCGCTGCCAAGTTGGTGCGTGGTGTCGCAACGCGCAACGCCCGCGCCATCGAGACCTATCACGACCGAGTTCGCGAAGCGGTCGTCTCGCGGATGGCGCCCGAGCTCTTGGCGATCTGGCATCGA
>JADGRG010000640.1 GCA_017881145.1 Sandaracinaceae bacterium
GAGTCTCCAGCGCGGCGCGGACATCGTGTCGTGGAGGACGGTTCGCAAGCCCGACTGCCTCCGCTAGGGGTGAATCGTTACGAGCACGTTGTCCCAGCGTCCGTTGACCACGAAGCCTGGATAGCTACCCGCTGTCGTGCCACCTGCGTACACGGTTCCATCGGATCCGACGGCGAGCGCGCGCAACGAGTCGGTGTTGTTGGAGCCGAACTGTTGTGTCCAGGTGACGACGCCGCTGAGATCACGCGCTTGAACGAAGATATCGTCGCCCACCTTGTGGGCGCCTGGGACGAGGTCGCCGCCGGTTACGCCTCCGATGTAGGCGGTGTTGTTCGGGCCCAGCGCGAGCCGATAGGCAATGTCGTTTCCGCTGGCACCGAACTGCTTGACCCACGAAGGTTTGCCCGCGGCGTCGAGACGCGCCACGAACGCGCCGCCGCTGCCCGTAGCGCTCGGCAACAGGCCGCGCGTGTAGCCGACGATCAGCAAGTCGCCGCCGGAGAGCGCAACGATGTCTTCACCGCAATCGTCGCTGCTCGAGCCCCACTGACTGACCCACTGCACCGCGCCACTGGCATTGAGCTTCATCACGAACACGTCCGAGCCACCCGCGGGCGTCGCCGTGCTGTCGAGCGCTCCGCGCGTGCAGCCAACGACGTAACTCACTCCGCCGGCGACCGCCGTCAGCTGCGCCGGCACGTCTTCATCGGTGGTGCCAACCTGCACCGACCACTGCAAGCTTCCGGTGGCATCGAGCTTCGAGACGAACACATCGTAGCCGCCGGCATTCTGTCCCTGCACGTTGCCCGAGGTCTGCCCCGTCGTGATGAGATTGCCAGTGTCGTCCATCGCTAAGTCGACGAGCAGGTCTTGGGTCGGTTGAGCCCACGGCTTGTCCCATTCCAGCGTGTGATCGGGGCGCCATTTGCTCAGCCCTGGCGTACCGAACAAACGGGTGCCCGACTCGGAGCCTACGACGAAGACGTTGCCCGAGCCGTCCACGACGACGCCTTGCGCGCCATCGTCTTTCGCGGTGCCCCACTCACGTGTCCAGGGTTGCGTCTGCTGCAACGGGTAGCGACCCGATACGAACAAATCACTCATGCCGAGCGCGGTCTGGCCCTCGAGCGGGCCGTACGTGCGCCCGGCAACGATCAACTCTCCGTTGCTGGCGACGGCGAGACTGTGGATCTCGTCCACATCGCCTTCACCCCATTGATCGATCTGCACCCGAGTGCCGACGTCGCAGTGCGTGGCGTCCGCGCAGCCAGCCGCTCCGCAACTGACGAAAGGCATCCATTGACCGCAGCCGTTGGCGTCGATCACGCATTGGCGCTGGCTGCTATTTTGGCACTCTGTGGTGCCCACGAGGCACGCGCAGCACTTGCCGGCGGTGGGCTCACAGACCAACGCACCTGTGCATGGGTTGGGATCGCACTTGGAATCGGTGCAGCTGCCAGCCGTGTTGCCGGCGTGAAAGCCGCTCGCACAGCTCGCGCAGCTCGCGCCTTGGTAGCCTGCGGCGCAGCTGCACACCTGTCCGCTGCACATGCCGTGCTTGGAACAGCTGCCCGGCGCGCACGTGCCGCTCACACCACAGTCACCTGCATCCGAAACGCAACCGGACTGCGCGTCACGGCCGCCGTCCGCATGGGCTGCGTCAAAGCCACGCCCACCGTCGTGGACGCTCGCGCCACCCGCATCGCCTTGCACGGCAGCGTCGTGAACCACCCCCGCGTCGCGATGAGTCGGATGCGTCGCGCAAGCACCCATGACCACGAACCACGACGCGCCTATCGGTCCAAAAATCCGCTTCACGAGTGAGTTCTCCACCGACGCTCGCTACCGACTTACAACGAGCAGCTTGGGCTCTCTAGCCCGCAGTGTCCAGCAAGGCAAGCTTCCGCAAAGCCGCCTGGAAATGCTCGTTGGGCGCGCATGCGCTCATCGCATTGCGTATCGCATCTTGTGCACGCGTCATCCGGCTACCCGCAACGCGGTAGACGCGCGCGTGAGCGGCAAGCTTGTCGGCTTCGCTCAGCTTCGCTTGCGCGCGTGTCCAAGCCTTGATCCCTTCAGCGTGCTCGTCGACTGCGGCGCTCAGCGCGGCGGCCATCGCATCGCAGTCTTTGTCGTGCGCTGCGAATGCAGCCGTAATCTCTTCGTACATCGCGACCAACTGCTCCTCTTGGGGCGTGGCGGTCTCTGGTGCGGCTGCGCCAGCGTCGACGCGGCCGGCTTTGGCCAAGGGTGCGCTTGCAGGCGGTGGCGCAGTGAGCGTCGTCGACGCGGTCAAACGCGCGGGAGCGGAGCTCGTGGTGGCCACGCTGCGCGAACGATAAGCCGTGGCGGCCGCCACCAGAACGATCAATGCGGTCAGTGCGATCCCAAGCTTTCTCATGACGACCTCTCAAACAAACCGCCGGTGCGCCGCGAGATGTAGCCGTGAGGCCTCGTCTCGCAACGCACCGGCGAAGGTACCGCTCACTACTCAGTCGATCAGAGGCTGAGCATCTGACCGGGCACGCAGACCCAGCCATCGGTCCCTTGGATCAACACCGGCGAAGCCGTGCCACCACTGATCGTGAACTGCGTGGTGAGGCTCGCCGCACCCAAGCCGAACGGACACGTGGACGGGTAGTTCACGTTTGCGCCCGTGACCTGGATCGTGACCGTCTGACCAATCAGCGGCAAGGTCACGACCTGCATCGTGATGGTAGGCAGGCCAGTCTTAACAAAGGTCGCGAGGCCAGGCAGCGCGCCGGGCTGGCGCGTGAGCGTCACCGGTGCACCAAGGTTCGACACAAGCTCGACGCCACTTGCGTTCAAGAGCTTCTGCACCGTGATGGTGGATTTGCTCAAGTCGATGGTCGGCGTGCTCGCCACGCCTGTGAAGGTCGCGTTGCCGAGGAACAAGCCCAGCGGCGTAGCAGTGCCGACGATCTGGAAGAACGTCTCCGGTGCCGTGTCCCGCCAGGGGGTAGCTGCTCAGGCGGGTGACGCGGCGCGGGGCGGCTGGCAGACTGGGCACATGCTTAATGCCGGCTATCGCCTCGGCCCGGACTAGATGCTGAGCTTCATCCGAGCGAAAACTCAGGCCGCCAAGCGCGTCTTTGCGATCTGCTTTCTTGCGTACCTTGGATACAGCGGCTTCGTACGTTGCGCCGCGATCGTGCGCGCGGATCGATGTCTCGACTCGGGCGGCACTTACGATGCTGCGCGGGACGTGTGTAAACACTGAGGACCTTCAGCTGACTCGACCTCTCCTCATTCGTTCAGCGCGCGCGTCGGAGCAGAAGCAGCTCGAGGCGCTTCAGTGGCGCGCCTCGCTCGAAAATCCCGGGGACCGCGAGGCGCTGCTGGCAAACCCTGATGCAATCGAGCTACCGCTGCGACAGATCGAGGAAGGCGGCGTGTTCGTCGCGGAGCTGTCGGGCGTGGTCACCGGCTTCGCGGCAATCCTTCCACGTGATGACGCTGACTCCGAGCTGGACGCGCTGTTCGTGGAACCGAGCGCGTGGCGAGGTGGGGTCGGTCGCGCGCTGGTGGAGCATTGTTGCGCCGCGGCCAAAGCGCTGGGCGCGCGCTCGCTTCACGTCGTAGGCAACCCTCACGCAGAAGGCTTCTATCTGGCGTGCGGGTTCGAGGCGCACGGCAAAAAGCAGATGCGCTTCGGCGTGGGCCTGCTGCTACACAAGCCCCTACGTTGAGCGCACGTCGGCGCGCTTGCGCGTTCAGGGCACGAGCTGCAAGCACTCCACGAGCTCTGACGTCGCGGAGTGACACGTGTAAGCGTCGCCACCGCCGCACGTTGAGAGACCCGCGGCCGCGGCCCGTCACCTCTCGAGGCCTCGGAGCTTGCTACTCCGGGGCCTCACTAATTTTCGTCGCGCTACCTCTCGCGAACCGAGTCTCAC
>JADGRG010000641.1 GCA_017881145.1 Sandaracinaceae bacterium
AAGGCAGAGTGCCAGGCCAGCGCAAGCGCACAAGCCAAGATCAATGTGCGGTGCACGCCACCTCACTTGGCGATGCACTACAAGCTGGCAGCGGTCGCGGCTGCGGACGTGACGGCGCAAATCCGGTTCGTTACCGCACTCGAGCTCCTGCGAATCAAGCTGCCGGTGTTGCTGGCTTCGCTCAAGCGCAGCGAGAGCATCACGAGTGCGGGTAGCTTGTTGACCAGCTCCGCCACGGGTGCGGTGAAGAGCTCATTCGAGCTGGCCGTAAAGGGGAAGATCACCGTCAAGGAGACTATCGGGCTGGGTTGCGCGCTCGGCCAGCTCGACGATGTGAACAAGGCCATCTCCTCGTCGTCGGAGCGCCTGTCGGCCGATGTCGCGAGCGCTGCGGACCTGAAAGCGGCGGTAGGCCTGACGATCTAACACTCACGAGTGTGCTGTGAAGAAGCCGGGCCTCTCATGGGGTCCGGCTTCTTGTCGTGTGCGAGTCGTCGGACGGGTGGGTGTCTTTCACGGCGGCCGCTTCCGGCGTGATGGAGGTAGCCGAGGGTCCCAACACGATCAGCAGGAGCTGCCCTGCCGGTACCCATTCCTGCGCGAAGCCTGTGAGCGTGTTCTGTCGCCAGCCGAGAGCAGGGTCGAGCGTGGCAATGCGCTGCGTAGCGGCGTGCAAACCCACGACGACCTCGTAGTGCGCCACGGCACCTTGGACCGTGGGCTTCGCCATACCCACGATCACGGGCCGATGCTCCTTCAGCTCGTGCAGAATGTCCTCGAACGTTCCCGCTATCACGAATGCGGAGAAGCCAAGCGCGCGTGCTCGGTCGCGCAGCTCTGCAGCCGAGTAGCGCTTGTCTGCACCAAGACCGAGGGTGGATGCAGCGGCCGACCGGCTCTGCCAATAGCCGAGCACCATCGCGAGCGCAGTGGGCCCGCAGTCGTGCTCCGAATGCTGGCGCAATGCAGGCACGTGGTCCACGGAGATCCAGCCGCGCTCACTCTCCCAAACGTTGGGCGCAAGCGCGCGACCACTGCCGGTGTAGTGCGCGCAGGCACCGAGAAAGGTGCCTGCGCTACACAGGAAGACAACCTGCAGCAGCACGGCGCGCACGCACGGCTTCATCTGAATCACCTGATGAGCAGAACGATCAGCAGCACCACCAGGATCACGACCAAGAGGGTGCCCGCGCCGATCACGAGCGCGTCACCGCCACGAAAGTTCTGCTGCTTCTCGGATTTCAGCTCACGGCTAGCATAGCGTTCTGTGTCCGACGACGCGCGGGTCGGCTCGGACAGGGCCAGTCGGCCGTCGTTCGCTGGGGCCGCGCTCTCTTCCAGGACCGGCTTGCGCACCACCGCGTCGCGCGCCGGCGCCGTGGCAGGAGCAGAGGAGGTCTCGTGCTTTGGAAGAGCGGGCGAGGTCTTGGCGAGCAGCCACTCTGGTTTCAGGAACGCGTCGATGTCAGGACGGTGTCGCGGGCCGTGCTGGCGAAGCTGCACAGCACCGCCATAGGCTTCACCGTAGGGACTGCGCATCGCCACGGTAAAAGGTGTTGTCAGATCCAATCGACCGGGCGCATGCAGGGGCGCACGCACCGCGCCTGAGGAGCTGCATGCGCTGCTCATGACCAAGACGCTGCCCAGCAGCCATTTCGTGCATTGTTTCATGGACATAATCAATCTCCTTCAAGACAATTCGCAACCCTGCGCTAGCCAGCTCAGATCGTCAGACCCGCGCTTGCCAGCATCGATACACTGTTCCAGTGCCCACTCTCGGTGAGCGCGTTGTAGCGAAGCTCAGCGCCGACATAGACAAGCAGAAGCTTCACGATCAGCCCGAGACCCGGCGCCAGATAGAGGCTGCTATCGCTGGACGAGAGCTTGAGGCCCGAGCTCGTAATGCTGTTCTCGAGCGTCGCGCGACCGATGCCCAACGACGGCCGCAGCACCAGCGGTCCGAAAATCGCGTCATAGCCGAGGTCGACACCGTAAAGCAGATAGTGGCGATTCAGCGTTACCGCCGCGACGGTACCTGTATCGCCGAAGAATCCGACCACGCGAGCCCCCAGGTAGATCGGAAAGACCGGCAGCGTGAGACCAGCGCTGGCACCAATCGCGCCGCCATAGGCTTCGACGCCCTGGTGCTTCTCAGTGGTGGCGGCGTATCCGCCGAGCAAACCCGCATAGACGCTCTGCGCTTGTGCCCGTCCGGCAGTGACGAGCAGGACGAAAGCCGCGAAAAATAGGACATCGAAGCGTTTGTGCATGACGCTGAATTCCCGAGGTTGAGGTGCGAGCTGAGCGCGCGGGCCAGTTGGAGGCCGCACGGCAGCACGCGGAGTGTGGTGGTTCCGAGCCTCTGCACGGTCCGTGCCACGCTGCGGGGGCGACCACGCGGGGTGTTTTGGCGCCAAGCTTCAAACTTGGCGCAGCAAGACTGCCCCACTGGGCGCTTTCTGCTGCCCCGATCCTGCGGGCACAGGACTTGCAAACAGCACACTCGACGAAGTTGGCTCAGCCAGCGGAAAAAACCCTACATGCTTCCCATCAGGCTCGTTCGTGGCGCCGCACCTGCTCGCTGCCCTCAATGTGACAGCCGCGCCGTCTCACGCTCGCACAGGAAAGGCGTGCTCGGGCTGCCGCTGATCAGGCGCCTCGGCTTCCGCTTCTATCGCTGCACCGATTGCTGGCAGCGCTTCGTCATGCCGGGCGGCCGCTGAAGGGCCGCGGCGTCTAGTTGCCGGCTGCTGACCCTGACTCATCCTCTTCGACGGAGGTCTTGGCCCCAGCCCCCAGCCGCGCAGAGGTCTTCGCGAGATGACGAAAACGTGTGTAAAGGTGTGCGAGCTCTCGATCGGAGAGCGCTTCTACGTCGATCAACCGGTTCGACGCTCCTTCGCTGGCAGCGACCAGCTCGTTCAGCTTGAATTGAATCGCGCGCATTTCCTTGTTCTGCGCGTGCTGGATCAGAAACACCATCAAGAAGGTCACGATGGTGGTCCCGGTGTTGATGACCAGCTGCCACGTCTCGGAGTAGTGGAACGCAGGCCCGAGCAGCGCCCAAACCACGATGGTCGCCCCCGCGAGCGAGAACGCCAAGACGCTGCCCGCGGCGGTGCTCGCCCGACCCGCCAGCCACTCGAAGGTTTCTTCCAACTGATCTCTGAGCTTCATGCTGTTGCCGAGCATTGTACGTCGACATGCGCTCGCCGGCCCGTGGTCTTGCACGCAGCGCACGTGATTCCCCTGCGTCCAGGCGCGGAGCTGGCGTGCACGAGCTGCCCATGAGCGAGCTCCACACCACTGCACAGCTTGGCGGAGCGAGCGCAGGCTCCTTCGGCATTGAGCCCGCGACGCCGGATCCTGCCGGCGCTCTCTTGCGCTTGCACGGGAGCTTGACCTTTACGGATGCCGCGACCATCTGGAAGCAACTCCGGCTCCACGTCGACGCCGCCGTCCGCGGCGGCAACCTCGACCTGGACATGAGCGAAGTGCAGCGCGTGGACGGCGGCATCATGGCGCTGCTGGCTCACCTGCGCGCGGAGCTGCAGCAGCGCGGCGTGAAGTCCGAGTTTCTGGCGGCCTCGCCGTCCATTCAGGAGATCATCCATCTCTATCGCGGTGACGTCACCGTCGGTCGGCGCAAGCGGCGCAAGCCGCGAGGCACGCTGGACCAGCTCGGCAAGGCCACGATTGCCGTGTTGGGCGAAGCTCAGCTGGTGCTGGCGTTCCTCGGCCAGATGGTCATCGCCACGCTCGGCGTGCTGCGAGCACCGCGTTCGGCCAACTGGCGAGACCTGACCCCTACCATGGAGCGCAGCGGCGCCGATGCAGTGCCCATCGTGCTGCTGATCAATTTTCTGGTGGGCTTGGTGATGGCGTTTCAAGCCTCCGTACAGCTCAAGCAATTTGGCGCCAACATCTTCGTTGCCGACCTGATCGGCATTTCGATGACGCGCGAGCTTGGCCCGCTGATGACCGCCATCGTCATCTGCGGTCGCTCCGGCGCCTCGTTTGCCGCCGAGCTCGGCTCCATGAAGGTCAACGAGGAGATCGATGCCCTGCGCACCATGGGCTTTGGCCCGA
>JADGRG010000642.1 GCA_017881145.1 Sandaracinaceae bacterium
CCCCGAGCGGACGGACGCGCTCCAGCGCAGGGAGACCGGCGGCGGTACGTTCCTGGGTGAAGTGCAACGCGTTTGATCCAGAACCCCAAGCAACCGCGCGGGTAGTGGCGGGTAGTGCAAGGCCAGACGCCCCGCACCTACGGCACTTGCTCTGCTCCTTGGGCACGCGCCAAACGTTCATCGCCAGGACGTTTGTGTCAAACGCCTCCACGGCCGCTTGCTCCTTCGACAATGGCTCGCTCCATGTCCCCGAGGGTCACGGGACCTACGCCGGGCGGGCGCGTGAGCTTTGCGGCCAGCAGATCGTCCACCGTCAGCTTGCGAGTCTCCTTCACCTCGTCGACGCGCGGTGCTTCGAGCACGATGACCTCAGCCTCTCCCAATGGAAAGTCGCTCGGCAGTGTGAGGCGAAGCTCCTGATCCTTCGCAACTCGGACTCTCACTCGGTGCGCTCGCATGGTTCGGCTCCTGTGCCTTGATTCTGCCTTGAGTTCTGGTGCGCCGCGCCTTCCCCGTCGCCGGAGTGGAAAACCCTCGATGTTGCCGAGACCGCGCACGGACGCGACCCATGCACCGCCCGGGTCGCAATCGACGTCGATAGCGAGGGTCAAAACGCTCTACGTGCCACGGTCACCCGCGCATGTAGAGGGGCCAGGACGGCGTGCGCGCTCGCGCGATCTGGCCCGCTACCAGCCCTGTTCTCAAATGCTCTTCGTCAGAAGGCGGTCGAATCAGGCTGCTTGAGACTGTGCGAGACGGCGCCGCGCCCCATCCCACGACTGTCAGCGAAAACTTGCGCGTCATTCGCGGGGGAGGCGGCGACGCACCTGTGTCCTCTCTGACGCACCGGCAGCCAACGCAGATAGCAGTCGCTGCGGCTACGCCCCTTCTGCCTCATGCAAAAAGCGCTCGACCTCGATCCTGCGAGATACTTTTCGCCCTTGTCGCTGCGGCGTGAGCTTTAGCCCGCGGATCCGCCCTTCGCGCTCCCATCGGCTGAGCGTTCGCACGCTGACGCGAAGGTCCTGATTCCTGGGCGCATTGAGCAACCAAATCCAACCAAATCACGGCCGCACCACTTCATAGCGTATAGCGCGACCCGCGCCGACGACACGGAGGAGCCCGAGGTCCGCGAACTTCTTCATGTGGTGCTTCGCCGTTCGGTTGGGCAGCGGAAAGGACCCGGCCCGTCTTTCCGGCGCTGGAAGTTCGTTGGGGGCCAGCGGCTTGGGTCCTCGCCGAGCTGCTATGCTCCTGCCATGTTACTCGCCGCCGTGGTCATGCTCGTCGTCCTATCGGGGTTGGTGCTCTTGATTCCGCGACGACGGCGCAAGGGCGAGCCTTTCGACTGGACCCACCGGCGTCGCTGGTGGCGGCCACGCTGGGCGTTTCCGGATGACCGCTGAGGCTAGGTAGCGCACCCTCGCAGCCGCCTACGGGTCAGCGGCGTGCAGAAAGCGTCACGAAGCTGCAGCCGACAGCTGCGCAAGCAGCTCTGGCAGAGAAATCAGCGCGATGTCGATACCGGCGTCGGAGAAGCCATAGGGCAAGACCAGTTGGTCTCCGTTGATCAAGCCGCCACAGGTGTAGAGCACGTTGGGGACGTAGCCTTCGCGCTCGCTGGCATCGGGCTCCATCAATGGATGCGAGAGTTGGCCGATGACGCGGCTGGGATCGTTCAGGTCGAGTAAGAGCGCGCCAATCGTGTAGCGACGCATCGGGCCAACGCCGTGCGTGAGCACCAGCCAGCCGGCGTCGGTCTCCAGTGGCGAGCCGCAATTGCCGAGCTGCAGGAGCTCCCACGGCTTGGATGGCTTGTGCAACTCGACCGCGTCTTCCCAAAAGTGCACGTCGGTGGAGGTGGCCAGGTAGAGATTCTCGCGGTCTTTGCGCGAGAGCATGACGTAGCGACCATCGATCTGGCGCGGAAAGAGCGCCATGCCCTTGTTCTGAGCCGCAGCGCCGTTGAGCGTCGATATCGCGAAGCGGACGAAGTCGGTGGTCTCGATCAACTGCGGCAAGATGCTGAAGCCATCGTAGGCCGTGTACGTGGCGTAGTACTTGACGGTGCCGTCGTCGTGGGTGAAGCGGACGAAGCGAGCGTCCTCCATGCCTCGCGTCTCGTTCGGACCCGCTGGAAAGATCACGCGCTCTGCGAGCTCGGAGTCTACGGGGAACTCCGTGACGTAGTTGGACGCCGCCAGGACACGGATCATCTTGCGCGTCTCGAACCAGATCGCGGGCGGTGGACCGTGCTCCTCGAGGGCGGCGAGCGAGGCCTCGAGCTCGATCAAGGTGAAGCACTCCGGCAGTCGCGCGAGCACGGCCAGGGAGAGCTCGTTCTCTGCGCCGAACTCTCGCAACTTCACGCTGAAGCGATACTTGTAGTAGTGGCTGGGCGGCGTGCGTCGGCCCTCGACCAGATGCGGGCCAGGCGTATCCAGACGCAGCTCGCGACCGGCCTCGAGAACGCCGGAACGAAATTCGATCGACGAGAGGTGGCCTTCACCGACCGCGCGCAGGCTCATCACGACGCGCCGCTGGCCCTTGGCCAGGTGTTCTTGATTGGGTGCGAGCACCAGCGACGGGTTGAAGAGCGCAGCGGCTTCCACCGAATATTCGTGCGTGAAGTATGCGCCGATGAGCAGGCGTCGTTCGGCGGAAAGCACCGCGCCCAGAGCGATGTTGTGCGCGACCATCTCGAAGTGGCGCTCGAGGATCTTCTCGAAAGCTCGATGGCGCGGAGCAAAGTCGCGAAGGATGGTAGCGAGCAGCGCGCCGACTGCGGCTTCGGGGATGGCGAGGATGCGCTCCATCAGCAGGCCGGCCCGCGAGACTCCCGGCAGGATCAGCTCTTCACCCGGCAAGTAAGGCTTGGCGAGGACACGTCGCGCATCCGGCAAGAGTCTGTGTCGGGTGCGCGTGATCGTAATGGAGGACAACTCAGTTGCTCGTTTCTTCGCCCGCTTCGGCGTGCTCGAGACCTTCACCGGCCAGCTCCAGCATCTCGATCAGAGACATCAGGAAACACACCGTGCTCTCTGCGCCCTCATTCAGGTTCACGTGCACTCTGCCGAGTCCGTCACGACAGCCGGCCGTGGAGAAGTCGTAGAGCGCCAGCCCGAGACGGTTCTCGCCGAGGAACCAGGCGAAGGATTCGCGCATGCGGCGCAGGTAGTGTCTTTCACTGGTCGCCAGGTAGGCGCCACGAAACGCCAGCACGAAGGCCGCGGCATCGATGGCTTGCTCGTCGGCTTCGGCTTTTTCGCCACCCCGACTCTGCCAACCGGTGTTGCCGACCAAACGTAGATGATCGCCTTCGAAGCAGGTGTCCTCGAGGAATTCCAGCGTTTCGCGCGCCACGCGCAGCGTGGCTCGGTCGCCGGTAACCGCGTACGACTTGAAGAGTGCGAGCGGCAACGTAGCGTTGTCGTAGGTGAGCGTGGGCTCGAACCAGCGCCAGTCGTCGGTGGCTTGCTCCTGGTAGCGCTTCAGCAGCGTTTCGGTCAGCGTGTGGAGCACCGCGCGCAGCTCGGCGGACTCCGGCTCGGCGGCCAAGAGGCTGGTCAGACCGAGCATCGCCAGGGCCGTGCCTCGCGGCCCAAGCCCCTGCGCATTGGGAAGCGAACGCATGAACATGTCGCGCGCGAGCATCCGGCAGCCTTGATCGCTCGCCAGGCGCACAGTGACGCCGAGCGCCCAGAGCGCGCGACCCAGGCAGTCGTCGGAGCAACGTTCGGCGTCGAGGAACACGCGCTGGTAGCTCATGAAGTTGCTGAAGCCACCGTCAGCGCGCTGCGCGCAGAGCACGTAACTGAGGTAGGTGGTGATGAGACGCTGCGTTTCGGGCGAGCTGTGCAGGCGATCGGCGTGGAGCGCGACGATCAGCGCGCGTGCGTTGTCGTCGACGCAATAGCCGGTGGGGCGCAGTGGAACACTGTAGGTCGCGTGCTGGATGATGCCGGTGTCGTCGGTCATGCGCGAAAGGTGATCGAGGCGCAGCTCCGGAAGGCTGCTGGCGAGAACCAGCTTCGCGATGGGACGACGCGCCGGGGCTTCCTGCCGGGTCTTCACCGCTAGCTCGAAATAGCTGCGGCCAACGTTGGGCCAGTGCATCGAGCGGGTGAAGCTGGCCGCGGCCGACCTCACGCGCTGCAACTCGGTCGCCGAACCCAGCAGCTCCAGCAAGGTGCGGCTGAGCGCGGCGTCGTCGCGAAACGGGAAGAGTCTGCCGCGTCCCTCCGCGAGCAACTCCTGTGCGTGCCAATAGGGCGTCGACACGGCTGCTGCGCCCGCACCCATGGCGTAAGACAGGGCGCCGCTCGTCACCTGCGCTTCGTTCAGGTACGGGCTTACGAAGATGTCCGTGGCTTGCAGGTAGTGACCGAGCTCGGTCCCGCTGACGAACTGATCACGGAACACGACGTGATCGCGAACGCCGAGGCGCTCGGCTTCACGCTCGAGCATGGTTCGGTAGGCCTCGCCGTCACGGCGCAAGATCACCGGATGCGTCGCGCCGACCACGAAGTAGACG
>JADGRG010000643.1 GCA_017881145.1 Sandaracinaceae bacterium
AGGCGATTTCTGCGTGTTCGTAGCTCTTGAAACCGTAGGCCATTTTGGTGGTGACTCTGGCCTTGTTGTTGAAGCCCTCGACGGCGCCCATCGCGAAGGCGCCGCGGGCGCGAAACCAGTTGAGCAGTAGCGGTCGGTGCTCTCGCAGGGTGCGGGCGAGCGTGGCGAACGCGGGCATGTGAGAGCGCAACGCATCGCGTGTCCAGCTGTCCAGGAAGCGACCGCGCTGCGTAGGAACGCTGTCATGGGCGAGCCCAGTTGCAAGGCGACACGCACGTGGCTGCCCGCATCTTCCGATATCGCAAGCTCGTCTTCGTTGCCGTTGAGCAAGCGCAGGTACAGCTTGCTGGCGTCGTCGGCGTCGACTCCGAGGATGAGCGCGAAGAGCGGGCCCACCTGCAGGTAGAGGTCGCTTTGCTTCCAAGTTCGCCCAGAGTCTCGGCTGCGCATGATCGACGAACCGCTCAGCTGACCTCCGTACATGCTGAGATAGATGGTGCGTGAGTCGGTGCGAGCGATCTCGAGGCCGCTCAGATACGTGCTCGCGCCATGCAAGAGCACTGCTCCGAAGCTGGCGCCGCCGTCGAACGATTCGTACACGGAGTCGGCGGAGATTTCGGCATCGCCGTCGCTCGCGGCTGCGATGGCGAGCACGTGTTTCGCGTCGTTCGGGTCAGGGAACACATCGATGGCGCCATCGATCGGGTGCCCTGCAAGGGTCCACGAGCAGGCAGCGTCTTCCGAGCTGATCAATCCCTGTTCCGTGATCGCGAATAACTCTTCGCTCGGCGCGGGACCGAGTTGGAAGAGCGCTGCAGGCGCCCCGAGCTCCTGCTGGCACACGAGCGACCAGGTCTCTCCGTCATCGTCGGAGACCACGAGGCCATACGTGCTCGATGCCAGGATGCGATGCGGTCGATTGGACGGAAGCAATACACCGCGGGAATCCGGAAACGCGCCATCGGCATGCACGACCTTTACGACCAGCGAGATCGAGATCATGAGCAAGCCGAGTGTGTATCTGAGGGGAATGCGCATCGGAGATACCTAGGGTTCACCGTGTGAATCGCACTCGGATCGGCGGAGACCTCGCCTCGACGGGATGACCGTGCGGATCGAGCGCCGGTGCAAACGGTGTCAACAATGCGCAAGCACGCGCCGCCGCACCAACTCCGTAGCCTGGGTCGGCAAGCACATCGACGGCGCGTGCGTGACCGTCCGCTGCCACCACCACGCGCAAGGTCACCGTCTGCTCGTCGATCTGCTGCTGTTCGGCTTCGTGCGGCCAGGGACACTGCCATTCATCACCTGCGAGCCTGACCGGTCGCGACAGGATGGGGCCGGCGCGCGGTGGCCCCGCAGGGGAGGTTGAAGGCGCCAGAGCCGTGACTGGTTTGACGCTCGTACCTGAAGCTGCAGTAGCGCCACCCGCGTACGCGCTCGCCGTGCCGGTGACGAACGTGTCGGCGCTTAGATCCACGGGTGCGCTTGGATCTGGTTCCTGCGCGATCACACGAGCGGCCTGCGCCGCGACGGGTGATGCGCGCGCAATCCGCACCGCCGCCGATGGCTGCACGGTGTGAGGCGCGGATGTCGGTGGTGGTTCCGGTGCCTGCACCGGCGGTGGTGGAGGAGCCGGCGCGAGGTCCACTTCCGTTTCAAGCATCGGCACTGGCTGTTTCGTGAGAGGAGCTTCCGGCCCGCGAGCAGCAGCAAACAAGCCGGCGTGCACAGCAAGAGCCGCCGCCACTGCGATCCAGCTGCGTGCGCGCTGCGGTCCTGTGCCGCACGCGAACACGGCGTCGGCGATGCTGGATGGCTTCGAGGTGGCCATTGGCTGCGGTTCCGTCCTAGTCACGGATCGTTCGCCTCCAGAGGCAGCGCTGCGAACGCGACCTTGTTGATTCCTCCGCGCTTGAGCAGGTCCAACGTGTGAATCACACGCCGGTGAGCCACCGAGCCGTCCGCTTGGATCACTGCGCGTGTTTCGCGGTCGCCGATGACCGCGGCACGGGCGGCACCGAGCAGCGCTGCATCGTCGTTCACCACAGTGCCGTTGACCTGTGTTGCCCCGCTTGCTGGAATCATCACGGAGAACACCGTCTGCACAGCCTCGCTTTGCGCAGCGCGCGGTAAGTCCATGGGTACAGCGGGCGTCACCGCGATCTTCGCCGTGACGATGAAGATGATCAGCAGCACCAACGTGATGTCGACCATGGGCGTCACGTTGATGCCAACGATCATTCCGGACTGAGGTTCATGCCCGGCCATCAGCTCGTCTCCGAGAGATACGCGAGCACAAGATTGGAGAGCACTTCGCTGCCAGCAAGGAGCTCCGCGACCCGGCGCTGAAAATAGTTGTAGGCGGCGACTGCTGGCAGGGCGACCAGGATGCCCACCGCTGTAGCGACCAGCGCTTCGGCGATTGCGGTCATGACAGCCTGTGAAGCAACTTGCGTTGCCGCGCTGGCCACGACGCCACGACCTTCCGAGCCGCGCCCCAGCGCTTCAAACGCTTGAATCACACCGATTACCGTGCCAAAGAGGCCGACGAACGGCGCGTTGTTTCCAAGCGTTCCGAGGTACGCGAGGCGCTTCTCGAGGCGTGTCCGCTCGAGCGCGCTGGCGCTGTGCATGGCCTTCTCGACGGCTGCGGGACCGAGATGTGCAAGCCGCAGACCCGTGGCAGCGATGCTCGCCGCGACTGAAGGCGAGTGACCAAGCTCTTCGATCGCTTCCGCATGCTCGTGCGCCGCGAGCCTGCGATCGAGCGTACGTGACAGGGCGACCAAGTCGCCGTCGCGCGTGCGGTAGAAGAGCCAGCGCTCCACCACGACGCTCACGCTCGCGACCGAGAGCGCCGCCAACAGCCACAGAACCCATCCGCTGCCGGCGCTTAGAAAGAAGTGCTTTACGGTGTCTGCTGCATTCATGGTGCGCTCCTTCAATCGGGGGATGGGTAGTGGCGCTCGACGTAGCAAAGGCCGTCGGAGTTGAGGTGCCCTTGCGTGCTTTGGTCGTACGTCATGAAATCGAGCGCATCGCGCATCGATGTCTTGGGGTCTCCGTTCGGGTCGTGCGGGATACCGAGCGAGTCGAAGTGCATGGTCTTCGAGTTGTCGGGCGGCATGTACGACGTGAGGCACGAGCGCCACGGCAGCGCCTTGTCCTTGGTGTCAGTGAAATGTGTGAAGTCGACGCCCTTCATGTCTTCGAGCGTGACCGTCCACTCGCCGTCCACCAGCTGTGCTCTAGCCGCGAGCTGATCGAAGTGCGCAGGCGTGTCGTGCGTGAAGCTCTCCCAGAAAGGGTGATCCGTATGAATCGTGGCTTGCGCGATGGTCGTGCCGTTGGCTTTGACTTGGATGCCGCGCTCATGTTCTTCGCCGCCGAGCGCTTTCGCAGGATCGTTGTCAGGGTTCTGGCAGTTCAGGTACGTGCTGGGGGATTTGAAACCCAACATGAATGTCACCTTCGTGGGCAGCTTGGAGACGTCGTAGCTCGGGTCGCTGGAGGTGCAGCTCGTGCCGCCCTTCCACATGGCCGTGCCAACGTAGAGCACGGCCCAACCGTTCTTGATCATCGTCGCGTAGTGGCTCGTTGCGGTTGCGTCGAGATTGACCTTCTTCGCTGCATCGCTTGCAGCCACGACATCGAAGCCGAAGGCGTAGCGCTGCGTCTCGTCGAAAGGAGCGTGGTCGTTCAGGTTCTCGTCCTCGATGGTCGCGATGGCCACCGCTTGCTCGTCGGATCCACCTTTCCCCGACAAGGGCCCGCCTTTGTGCAGGTCGACTGCCCATGGTCCATCGACCTCCGCCACCTTCTTTCCCGTCTTGCTCTGATCGGTGGGAGACAGATCCGGGTTCTCCGACAGGGTGATCTTGTCCAGTGTGACCAACAGCTCGTCGAACTTGATCTCCCAGCCGTCGACGAAGGCCGGGTCGCCATCGCTCGCGGGTGGA
>JADGRG010000644.1 GCA_017881145.1 Sandaracinaceae bacterium
CGATCTGGAAGCGCTGACCGATCACCTGCTCGGCGCTGGTGAGCGCGAACGTGCCGGCATTTACGCCCTGCGCGCTGCGGCGCAGGCCGAGCGAGCTCTCGCCTTCGATCAGGCTGCACGCCTGTATGCGATCGCAGTGGTCCACTGCCGTCAGAGCGAGACCGACAAGCGCGAGTTGCTCATGCGCTGGTGCGATGCGCTGGTGCACGTCGGGCGCGCTGCTCAGGCTGCACGGGTCTACCTGGAAGCGGCGCACCTTGCGGATGGCGAGCAGGCGGCCGAGCTGCGCCGCAAAGCTGGCATTCAGTTCGTGCTCGGCGGTCATATCGAGGAAGGCATCGACATCCTGCGCGAGACGCTGAGGCAGCTGGGTCTCGAGCTGCCCGTGGATTTTCGGCAGGCCATGCACGACCTCTTCGAAGAGCGCCAGCGCCTGCTGCAGCGCGGGCTGCGCTTGACTGTGCGAACCGAGACTCAGATCCGCGCGGATATCCTGCAACGTTTGGATGCATGCTGGGCGGTCACGTTGGGCCTCTTGATCACCGAGATCGATCGACCGCTGCCGCTGGTGGTGCGCTACTTGATCGACGCGCTCGACGCGGGAGAGCCCCGGCGTGTTCTGCAGGGGCTCTGCCTCTATCACGCCAGCGTCGAGGGTCCACTCGGATCTACCGTGCGTGGGCCGAAGATCTTGGCCTTGGAGGCCGCCGAGGATCTCTCTCGCTTCGAACAGAGCCCTCACGGAAAGGCCTGGATCGCCCTGGCGCGTGGTTGCGAGCTGCACCGCGTCGGGGACTTTCAGCCCGCGCTCATCCAGCTCCAGCAGGCAGCAGACCTTTTCGGATCGAGTGGGCCACAGGGTGTCAATGAGCTGCGCTTGTGTCGGCAGCTGATGGCGTCACTCTGTGTGACGTTTGTCCTGATCGACGAGCTGCGCGTTGCAGACAAGTGGGCGCAAGAGGCCGAAGCGCGCGACGATCTCCTGGTCTCGACCCGATTGCGGCTGGTGACGAGTCTGCTCAGCCTGGTGGCCGATGATCCGCTGGGTGCGCGGCGCCAGTGCCGCGACGCCATGGCGCTGTGGCGTCCGGCGGGCCGCGACATCACCGCGTTCACGGAGTGGACTGCGCTGGTCGCCATCGAGCTCTACGAAGGCGATGCCGTGGCCTGTGGACGTCGCTGCGAGGAGTTGACCGAGCTTCTGGCCGGGCCTGCGGCGGTGGTGCCGCTCTGGCGAGGTCGGGTGTTGTCCTTGCGTGCGCTGGCAGCAATCTGCGCTGCCGCAGCAGCCGAGCACGTGGAGCCACTGATCACGCGCGCTCTCGGCGACCTGGACGCAGTCGAAGCGCTTGGTCTTCCGTGCTTCTCTGATGCAGTGAAGCTGGCCCGAGCTGGTGTGGCTGAGCTGCGCGGCCAGCGCGAGCTTTGCCTTTCCCTCCTGGACGCAGTGCTGGGCTCGGCCGAAGCGCAGGCACAACCGCTGCTGGTTGCAAGTGCCTTGCGTCGGCGCGGTGAGCTGATGGGTGGGCCCGCCGATCCTCTGGCGTTGCGCGCTGATGAGATCATGCGCGAGCGTGGTGTGGCTAACCCAGAGCGGATGGTGCGCTTGTTTGCGCCCGGATTCTGCCGTGCACTGCGGTGACAACGCGCCCGTTACATGCTGCACACCCACGTCCTGCCACACAAGCGCAGCCTGCGCGACGCAGCTGGCATGCATCGATTTGTTATAGGACTCGTAGAGCGTGTGATAACCTAATTCGCTTGTAACGTTCGGCGGGCGCTGGGGTCGTGGCGAGCCGAAGCGACCTGCACACGCGCTTTCGCACCGACTTCGCTTCCATGAGCAACAACCCAAGAAATGAGAGGATGAAAGCCTTGACTCGTTCCATTCTTGCCCTTCTCCTAACCGCCTTGTTCGCAACCCCGGCGCTGGCTGAGCCCAGCTCGCATCACAAGCATGCCGGCAAGACGGCCAAAGCTGCCGAGGCGCCTGCGGCGTCCACCGAGGCCGCGCCGGCTACGCCGCCAGTGGATGCAACAGCGGCGCCCGCTGGCGCAAGTGCCGCACCCTCCGCAGAAGCAACCCCTGCTGCTGCTGCGCCGGTTGTGGCACCCGAGGCAGTGCCCGCGCCTGCCCCGGCACCAGAAGCCGTGCCTGCGCCCGCTCCGGTCCCTGAAGCCGCGCCTGCTCCGGTCGCACCGCCGCCGCCGCCAGCTGCAGCGCCCGAGGCCGCTCCTGTCGCACCGCCGCCGCCGCCAGCGGACGAAGAATCGAAGTGCGTGCTGGGTGACCTCTGCTTCGGCCCGGTGCTCACCGGCGGTCTCTTCAACGTCATCGGCCTCGGCGTCCACGCTCGCTACGGCGACTACCTGGGCTTCGGGGCGGACTACCAGTTCTTCAACCTGACCGCCTCCTCGACTTCACTCGGCCTCAGCCTGATCACGTTGGATGGGCGGCTCTATCCGTTTGGCGGATCGCTCTTCCTGAGCGCCGGTTTCGCCTACCAGAACATCAACTTGAAGGCGACCGCGGGCGCGCTGCCCGTCAAGGCCGGCATCAGCGCGCCGCTCTTCAAGCTGGGTCTCGGTTTCATGGGTCACGATGGGTTCGTCGCGGGCATCGACCTAGCGCTCGAGCTGCCGCTCGGCAGCACCAAGACTACCTTCGACACTTCACTGCCCGCCGGTGCGGATGCGAAGGCGATCGCCGACTACAACGCTTCGAAGAAGAACATCGAGAAGGCAGGCGATCTCTTCGCCCGCGCTCTTCCGTTCATGTTCCAGCTCAATCTCTTGCGGCTCGGCTTCTTGTTCTAGGCCGCACCCAGCAAAACGACTCGAAGACGCCGCGGCGTGTGGCTTCCTGGGCCACGTTCCGCGGCGTTTCTCTTTTCTATTTCGACGCGGGCTGCGCGCGTCACGCCGGCAGCTGCAGCAGCTCGTCCACCAACGCAGCAACGCTGCGCACGCGTGGCGGGCTTGGCGTCGCGGCGTAGTGGTCGAATGCGTCGACCAGCACGCCGTGCATGCCGGCACTCTCGGCGCCGGTGACGTCGACTTCCGGGATGTCACCCGCGTAGAGCGCGCGCTCGGGTGCGATGCCGAGCCGAGCCGTGGCGCGCCGAAAGATCTCGGGGCTCGGCTTGCTCACGCCCTCGAGATGCGAGTCGAGCACGAACTCGAAGGGCTCGCGCAAGCCGACCCGCAAGAGCACGGACTCGAGCCGGCCTTCGGAGTTCGAGATCACCCCTAGCCGGATTCCACCCTGCAGCGCACGCTGCAGCGCCGCTGGCAATTCGCTTGGCACTTTGCGCCAAAAGTAAAACTCGTCGTGGATGGCGCGTAGCGGCAAGAGCAACTCCTGCGCGCGCTCGGACGGCACTCCGCATTGCATGAGCAGCGCGCGCATCAGCACGCTCCAGCCATCCTCGTGGCGTCCGCTCTGCGTCACCACCGCTTGGTAGGCGCGCTTGGCGGCGAACATTCCCGCCGCGATCTGGGCCTCGGCAACACGTTCACCCAGCGAAGCCAGCGCCTGCGCGAGTGCGGCCTCGTCCATGAAGAGCAGGGTGTCTCCTGCGTCCAGCAAGAGCGCGGCGGGCCGTCGGTCGAGTGCGGGTGGCAGCATCTACGTCTCCTCTCAAGGCAAGTAGCGCACGCCGAGATAGACCTGATCGACGTTGTTGAAGCTTCCGCCGATCGAGTAGGTCTGCGTCGCAAGGTTACCGATGCTCGGTGCATGCTTGCCACCGACGAAGAGCGCACCCACTTCGACCTCGAAGCTCTCCACGATCGGGTAAGCCACGCGCGGCGAAAGGATCCAGCTCGGGCCACTCAAGAGCCCGCCGCCGACCGAAAAGTGCAGCGGGATGACCGTGGGCTTCCACGCCATCATGCCTGCGACGCCGCGTGCGTAGCGACCGTCTTCCATGAAGAGCCAGTGTCGCGGACCTTCGGAGGGGCGCTGCAACGCATAGGCGAAGAAACTCTCCAGCGCGAAGAGCCACTCGTCCCCGTGGACGTATTCGGCACGCGCGCCGAGTTGCAGCACGTCGCTCGTGCCCGGCGCAGAAGCCGACGCCGTAGTGCCGACGACCTCCGGCACAGCCATGAAGGTGCGGTGCATCATGTAGGC
>JADGRG010000645.1 GCA_017881145.1 Sandaracinaceae bacterium
GTGAACGCGAAGATGTCGCCGATGATCCGCATCGAGGGCTCGGGCGGATAGATGTACGTGTTGCGGACCATGAACTCTTTGAGGATGTCGTTCTGGATGGTCCCGGTGAGCTTGTCGTGTGCGACGCCTTGCTCTTCGGCCGCCACGATGTAGAGCGCCAGCACAGGCAGCACCGCGCCGTTCATGGTCATCGACACGCTCATCTGATCGAGCGGGATGCGGTCGAACAGGATGCGCATGTCCAGAATCGAGTCGATGGCGACGCCCGCCATGCCGACGTCTCCTGCAACGCGCTGATTGTCCGAGTCGTAGCCACGGTGGGTCGCAAGATCGAAGGCGATCGACAGACCCTTCTGGCCGGCCGCGAGATTGCGGCGATAGAACGCATTGCTGTCCTCAGCCGTGGAGAAGCCGGCGTATTGGCGCACGGTCCACGGCTGCTGCACATACATGCTCGCGTAGGGTCCGCGCAGGAAAGGTGGCAGGCCCGGCATGTAGCCCAGATGCTCGACTGGTCGCAGATCAGCTGCACTGTAGAAGGGTTGCACGTCCAGCTGCTCGGGCGTGCGCCAGGTGAGCGGCGAGGTGCCGGCTTGCTCCTTGGCGAGTCGCTCCCAGGCAGCGCGCGTGCCTTCGCTCTTGCCGCTGATGGCGTCGAACCCAAGTTGGCTGAAGTCCGGGAAGTGACTCATGACGCGACTCCGATGCGATCGAGAAGACCTGTGAGCGTGGCGATGACGTCCGAGCCGAGGAAGATGAAGCGAGTCACACCCGCTTGTAGGTACGCGGCTTCGCGTTCGCCGGGTCGACCGGCGAGCACCACCTCCCGCGCGCCCTTCCCTTGGAGCAGGGGCAAAAGGGCGGGCAGCCAGTCCGGATATTGGTCGTCACTGCCACAGATCAAGACCAGCGCAGCCCCCGAGGCTGCGAATGCATCGGCAGCCGCTTGGGGCGTGGCGAAGCCTTCGTTGTCGGCCACCGCAATGCCACCCGCGTTCATGAAACCGGTCGAGAACGCCGAGCGGGCTTTGTGCTGCGGGATCGCGCCCAGGTTGCACAAGAATGCCGTCGGACGCTGGCCGCTCTTTGCGGCATGCAGATCGCAGCGCGTGCGCAGAGCTTCGTAGAGATCTGCGTCACGGTGCACCGGTAGCGGTGGCTGGCAAATGGCTTTGGCGCCACCAGCCAGTGCCGTGCTCAACGTGCCCAGCGATGCACCGAGCGCGGCGGCTTCCACTGCCGCAGCCACCAAGCTGCTGCCAGCGCTGCGTGCCCGGTTGATCACCGCCACCGCCGCATCCTGGCTGTGTGCGCTGCGCAGGCGCGTCAACTCGGCGCTCTGCTCGCCGCGCGCTTTGGTTGCGTCCGCTGCCGGTCGCAGCACGGGTTCTTCGTTGAGGTTCGCGTACTGGTTCACGCCCAGCACGGACGTGCTGCGCTTGCGCAATGCCGCAGAACGCTTGTCGGCGACCTCGGCGATCTGTTTGCCGATCAGCCCCGAGAGCAGGGCTTGCTGCATGCCGCCCTGCGCTTCGATCTGCTGGAACGCTGCCCACGCGGTGCGCGCCAGCGTGTCCGTGAGTGATTCGACGTAGTAGCTGCCGCCCGCCGGATCGGCGACCTGCGTCACGTGTGCCTCTTCGTTCAGCACCACCTGCACGTTGCGCGCGATGCGCTGCGCGAAGGTGTCGCTCGGACCGATGGCTTCGTCGAAGCCGCGTGTGGTCAGCGAATCGGCGCCGCCCGCCATGGCCGAGAACGCCTCGGTCGTGCTGCGCAACATGTTGACCCAGGGATCGCGCTGGGTCTTGGTGCGGCGCGAAGTGACCGCATGCAATGTGGTGTTCTGGGCTGCGTCATCACCGCCGCACGCTGCCACCACCTTGCTCCAGCACAGCCGCGCTGCTCGGAGCTTCGCTAGCTCCAGGAAGAGGTCGGAGCCAACGCTGTAGGTGAAACCGATCTGTCGCGCCGCGCTGCCGACGTCGAGGCCCGCTTGCGTCAGCCAGCCCAGGTAGCAGACGCCGGTCGCGAGCGCGTAGGCGATCTCCTGCACGCTGCTGGCGCCCGCGTCGTGGTAGGCGCTCGTGCTCACGTTCATGCTGCGCAGCCCGCTGGCGTTGGCCGCAGTGAAACGCGCCAGATCGATCGCCAGCGCGCACGCCGCTGCACTTGAGTGGGGCAGGGTGCCGTCCTGCGCGATGGCGCCCAGGGGATCGCAGCACAGGCTGCCCTGCAGTTTCTGCAGCGGCACCCCGCGCTTGCGCGCGACGCCAAAGAACATCGCCGCCACGGCAGCGGCGTTGCCACCAGCATCCAACATCAGCGGAACCGCCGCCAGGTCCACACCCAGCAGCACCTGCTCCAGCTGTAGTGCTGAAATGCAGGGCACGCCGTCGAGCTTCACAGCCGTCCGCAGAGCATCGGCGTCCAGACCGAAACGCACCGTGGCATCGAAGCGCAGCCAGAGCGAACGCGCACCGCGCTGCAAGTCCGCGGTGATGTTGGCACGCAGCTGCTGGACGTCTGAGTGCTCGTGCAGCGTGCGCATGTCCCAGCTCGCATCGTGCCGTCCCACCGCACGCGCGCCGCGGCGATACGGTGGCAAGCCAGCGAAACCGGCGATGTCAGCGCTCGGCGCAGCCTCGGAGGGCGCGTAGAGCGGTTGCACCTCGAAACCATCGAGGAGCTTCGTAACCAGCCGCTTCTGGAAGTCGCCGCCCTTCAGATCCTTGTCGACTTGCTGTCGCCAGGCCTGAAAGGTGGTCTCGGGGAACTCGGCCAAGAGCTTGTCTTGCGTGTTGGACATATCGTTGTCGGTCTCTCCAGCTGGCTGACGCAGAGTGAAACGCGCTGGGCCGCTGGCTGGGTGACCAGATACCGGGCCGCCTCGCTTGGTGCAAGCCTGTCCGCGGCTGGTCTGGTGGATGCGGCGCCGAAGCGCTTCACTCTGCCCGGAAATCGACGTGGCGTAGAGAGCAGTGTTAGGCTGCGGTTCTCGTGGCGCGGGTCCTGCATATCGAGGATGACTCAGCCAACCGGCTGCTCGTCCGCAAGATCCTGACCGCCGCTGGGCACGAGGTCTTGGACGCCGGGAGCGGCCTCGAAGGCATCCGCCTGGCGGAGTCCCAGAAGCCCGACCTGGTGTTGGTCGACATCAACATCCCCGACCTCGATGGCTACGAGGTCACGCTGCGCCTACGCGGCATGCGCAGCATGCAGGGCAAGCCCATTGTGGCCATCACGGCCGAAGGCGATCGCGACACCAGCTTGGCCATGGGTGCCGACGGCCTCATCCACAAGCCCATCGATGCGCTTCGCTTTGCGGACCTGATCGGACAGTATCTGGCTGGCCACAGCGAGCGCACCGAACGCGACAGCGACAGCGACAGCGCCGAGATCCTGCGTTCGCGTTCACAAAAGATCGTGGAGCGCCTTGAGCAGACCGTCGCCGAGCTCTCCCACGCCAATCAGAAGCTCGAGGCCAGCGCGCGCCTGCGCCAGATGTTTCTCCAGAATCTCAGCCACGAGTTCGCGACGCCCATGACTCCCGTGGTCGGTTATCTGCGCCTCTTGCTCGACCAGGAAGCCGGCCCGCTCACGCCGCTGCAGCGCAAGTGTTTGGAGTCCATCCACACTTCGACCCAGAAGCTGCGCGCGCTCATCGACACGCTCCTCGACGTGAGCCACCTCGAGACCGGGCGCCTCCACCTCTACGAGCGCGACTACGATTTCGCCGAAGTGGTGCGCCGCGCCGTCAAGGAGACCAGCGCACGCTTCAAGCAGGCTGGCCTCGACGCGGTCTGTGAGGAAGTGCCGGTGGCGCTGCCTGCGCGCGGCGACCCCGACAAGCTACGTCGCGCGATGGTGCATATCCTGGATAACGCTGCGAAGTTCTCGCCACGCGGCTCGCAGGTAGCTGTCGGCATCCGCAGCGTGACCAGTGGCGACAACGCCGAACCGCGTTACCAGGTGGTCGTCGCCGACAGTGGCCCGGGCATCTCCGCGGAGGCCAAGGAGCAGATCCTCGAGCCATTCTTCCAAGCCGACGGGTCACGCACGCGCTTGCATGGCGGTGTGGGCCTAGGTCTGGCCTACGCCCGTCACGTAGCCGAAGCGTTGGGCGGGGCCATCGAAGTGCAGAGCCCGCCCGACCTGATCGTGGCGGGGCGTAAGCTGACGGGTACTGCGATCCTGCTGACCGTGCGCCCGCAGCCCGTGCCGCGGGAGCCGCAGCCCTGATCTATCTCGACCACCACGCCGCAACGCCGACCGATCCGCGCGTGCTGGCGGCGATGGACGCAGCCCGTTCCCGAGTCTGGGCCAACCCTTCCAGCATCCACGGGCCGGGGCGTTCCTGTCGGGCGCTGCTAGAGCAAGCACGCGAACGGATCGCGCGGGCGATTGGCGCACATGCAGCGGACATCGTGCTCACCAGTGGCGGGACCGAGGCCTGCAACCTCGCCATCCTGGGACCGCTCTCTCGGCTTGGTGTGGTGCACGTGGTGACGAGCACCATCGAGCATCCAGCGGTATCTGCGCCGATTCGCGAGCTTGAAGCCGTGCACGGGGTGCGGGTCACGCAGCTACCCGTGCCGGAGGGAATCCCTGCGGACGCCGCTGCGCTCCATCTGGAGTTCACGGAAGACACCCGCCTGGTCGCGGTCCAGTGGGTCAACCATGAGACGGGCACGCTCCTGCCGGTGGCGGCCTACGCTGCTGCGTGCCGGGCTGCCGGCGTGCTCTGCGCTGTGGATGCGACGCAGGCGTTGGGCAAGGTGCCGGTCGACGTCGCGGAGCTGGGTGCCGATCTGGTGGCGTTGGCTTCACACAAGCTCGGCGGGCCGGCCGGCGCGGGCGCGCTCTGGGTACGGCGAGGGCTGGACATCGAACCCCGCATCCTGGGAGGTGGCCAGGAGCGTGGTCGGCGCGCAGGCACGCCCGACGTTCTGGCGTCGGTAGGCTTCGGCGCCGCGTGCGACTTGGTGTCGGAGCGGTTGGCTGCCCAGCCTCGCGTCGCAGTGCTGCGCGACCGCATCGAGACGGCGCTCCGCGACCTGGGGGCGGTGGTCAACGCGGGGGGAGCTGCGCGCGTGGCAACGGTCGCGAACCTGAGCCTGCGCGCTTGGCGCGGCGAGGCCCTGGTCGCTGCGCTCGACCTGGAAGGAGTCGCTGCCA
>JADGRG010000646.1 GCA_017881145.1 Sandaracinaceae bacterium
ACGAACTGTTTCACGAGGGCGCCTCGAGCAACATGCTGCACTCTGGGCTTCCAGCTGTCCTTGAGCCGAATCACGAAGCGGACATCGTGCTCGCGGCAGTCGCGAAGAAGCTTGAAGCTCGCGTACCCTAGGTCGAGAAGCACACCCAACCCTCGCCATGTCTGGTCGATCTCGAAATGGATGTTGTCGTGCTCGCGTGCCGGACTCAGGTGATAGTCGATGGTGGTGCCAAGCCCAACGGAGAACCGCTTATGGATCTTCAGCGCAGCGTAGTCGCCGGCGCCCGGGTACTCTGCGAGCAATGCTCGGTCGAGTTTCACGGTCGAGGAATCCACGATGTGCCAGTCGGTCACGTGCGCACCGAGCAGCCCCGGCAGGTCGCGCTTCATCGAGCCCGCGTAGGCGAGCGCCAGTGCTCGGATCTCGACCATGATGGCTTCGAGCTCCTTGCCAAACCAGCCGTAGAATACGCCTCGAACCACGCGACTTGCGCCCGACTCGAAGTACAGTCGCATAACGTCTGCTTGCCGTCCTCCGTATCCGGTCGCCGCCGCGACGATCATCGCGCGCAGCAGCCGCAACGCGTCGAGCTTCCGAGCTCGTTGCTGAAACTTCGCGCTCTGAACGAGCTTCATGAGCACCTTGTCCGGCAAGATCGTCTCGAAGACCCGCTGTACGTCCGCGCCGCGCATGAACCCTCCGGGGTTTGCGCCGCACAAGATCACGTGGCTTCACCGCGAACAAGCTCAAATCGTGGCGTGCGCGCAAGCGATCGAAACTGCTGCGGTTTCCCTTATCAGGACAGGCATGGGAGCGCCACAACGCTTGCGTGTAATGACAAGGCGAAGCGCGATCACGATCAGGACAACCAGTGAGCCGGATCACTCGACTCGTCCAGTGCGACCAAGATCCGTAAGATGGCACGCTTGGCTCGGTCGATGTCCCAGCCGCCTTCGGGGTATTCGTTGGCCATCGAGATGCAGACCTGGTTGATGGCGGCGACGACTGCGCTGACCAGAATCGGATCGGGGGACGATCCGCCGGGGCGCGTGGAGGCTTTGGAGATCAGCCGGGCGAAGGTGGCCATGGCTTTGTCGCGCTGTTCAACTAGCGGCGAGTCCGGCGCGAACTGTTCGAGTAGGAGCACGCGCGCCAAGGCGCCTGCCTTGGCGTGCACCTGGATGTAGGCGTCTACGCCGGCTGCGGCGAGCTCGGCGCGGCTCTTGCGCGTGTCATCGGCCTCACGCTGCGTCCGCACGGCGCGCACTAGCATCTGCACCGAGTTGTCGAAGAGCGTGCGCAGCACGTCTTCCTTGGACCGGAAGCTCCGGTAGAAGGTGCGCCGCGAAACCTGAGCTGCTTCGAGGATGGCTTCGACGGAGGTCGCACCGTAGCCGCGCTCGCCGAAGACCTTGGCCGCTCCACGCAAGATACGCGTACGAACCGGATCGACCGGCACGGGCGCTTCAGCTGGCGCGGCGGGTTTGTCGCTCTGCATGACCAAGCTGCGCCGGGCTTCTCCGATGCGCAGGGTCGCAAGTATACACCATTGTCTACCCGATGTCTGCTGCTCCAATCCGCGCGTTTCCCGGCATTCTTGCGGCGCTTGCGAGATTCTGGCGGCGGCCAAAAGCACCCCGCTACGATCCGCCCTGCGATGCCGTCTGCGCTCAAAGCCTTGATCGACCTGCAAAAGGACGAACTGCGGCGCTCGCTGCGCCTCTTTGCCTGCTTCTTCTTGTCGATCACGACCTTCTGGATCCTCAAGCCGCTCAAGAAGGCGTTCTTCGTCCGCTACTACGACCAGGACGGGCTCTCGCTGCTCTCGCTGCACCTGCCGGCTGCGCACGCCGAGCTCCTGGCCAAGCTCTTGAACCTCGGACTCGGCTGCATTGCCGCCCTGCTCTTCAGCACGCTGGCGCGTCGCTTCCGACGAGCAGCCTTGATCTGCCTCTTCTGCGCGTTCTTCATCGCCTGCTTTGCCGGATTCTCGTTGCTTCTCATGCAGCCGTCAGCGGCGGTGGTGTGGTCGTTCTACCTGACCTCCGACCTCTACAGCACGCTGATGGTCGCCGCGCTCTTCGTCTTCTTGAACGACACCGTCACGCCTGAGAGCGCGAAGCGCAGCTACGGGCTGGTCGGTCTGGGCGCGGTGCTGGGCGGCGTGGTCGGCAGTCAGGGTGTCTCTGCGCTGATCGGCACGCTCTCCCCGCGCACTTGGATGGGCATCTGCGCGGTTCTGACTGCGACCGTGGCGCTGGTCGCGCTGCGCACGCCGCGCGCCAGCTGTGTGCCGGAGCAGCCCGGTGGCGAGGCGACGAGCCCCGCAAGCGCCAGCACCACGCGACCTGCCAAACCCGAGCGAAACGCCTCGGGCGTCTCCTACCTCGCTTGCCTGGCAGGCCTCGTCGGCATCTACGAGATCGTCTCGACCATCCTCGATTTCCAGTTCACTGCCACGGTCTCGCACTTCCTCGATGGTGCGGCGATCGGCCGACAAGTCAGCCGCGCCTTCGCGCTCATGAATGCGACCGCGCTCTTCGTCCAGCTCTTCGTCACCAGCGCGCTCATGCGAAGACGCGGTGTGCAGAGCGCGCTCCTGGTGCTGCCTCTGACCATGCTCCTGGCCTCGCTCGGCGTCATGGCGCTGCCCGTCTTATCCATGGCGAGCCTCATCCCCGCGCTGGACTCTGGCTTTGCCTACTCGATCCACCAGAGCGCCAAGGAATCACTCTACGTCCCGCTGGCGAGCCACGAGAAGTACGGCGCCAAAGCGTTCGTAGACGTGTTCGTGATGCGCGGCGCCAAAGCCATCGGTGTGCTGCTCACGCTCGGCATCAGCGCGCTGGTGCAAGACTTCTCGGCGGTGCGCTGGCTCTCGCTGGTCACCATCGCGCTTCTGGTGCCCTGGACATTCCTGCTGCGACACGCTGGACGCCGCTTTCAAAGCCTTTCGGCAGAGCCCGACCTGGCTCGCCCGGTGCCGCCCGCAGCGCCGCTGCAGGTGCCGGCGGCAGTGGGACTGCCTCCAAGCGCGGCACATTAGAGCTGCAAAGCCCCGTGCTCGGCGCGCTCGCCAGCTTCATCAGCCATTGACCTGTGCCGACACGCGAACGCACTCCAGTTGATGGTGGCGAGCACCCGACGCAATGGCGGTGTCACTACCCATTCAGAACACGAAGCCGTCTTCGGCGATCTCCATCACGCTCTGCTTGCCGGCGCGGATCGCTTCGGCGTGCGCTTCGATGCGGGGCAACATGCGCGTGTAGTAGAAGCGCGCAGTCTGCAGCTTCGAGGTGTAGAACTTGTCTCCCGCCGCACCGGCCGAGAGCTTCTGCTGCGCAACCTGCGCCATCTGCGCCCAGAAGTAGGCGACGCAGACGTAGCCCGAGATCATCAGGTAGTCGAACGCAGCCGCGGCGGGCTCTTCCGGATCGGACTTCGAGCGCTCGGCGATCTGTGCGGTGATGGTGTTCCAGGTGGCGCTCGCCTTGCGCAGTTGCTGGTTGATTTCGGCGAGCGTCGGAACGGCGTCGAGCTCTTTGCAGAGCTTCTCGATGCGCGCTTGCATCAGCCCGAGCAGCACGCCGTTGGTGCCCAGAACCTTGCGGCGCAGCAGATCGTTGGCCTGGATGCCGTTGGTGCCTTCGTAGATCGACGCTATGCGGCAATCGCGCATGTATTGCTCGACGCCCGTCTCGCGAATGTAGCCGGCGCCGCCGAATACTTGCATGCCCCAGTAGGTGGCCTCGAAGCCAGCTTCGGTGACGAAGCCTTTGGTGATGGGAATGAGCAGCGCGAGCAGCTGTTCGGCCTGTTTCTGCTCTTCACCCTGCCCGTGCTGCGCCAGGTCGATCTGCAACGAGGCGAAGTAGGCCAGCGCACGGCAGCCTTCGGTGATGGCCTTCTGCGTGAGCAACATGCGACGCACGTCGGGGTGCACGATGATCGGGTCAGCACGCTTGTCCGGCGCTTTGGCGCCAGTCGGAGCGCGCATCTGCAAGCGCTCGAGCGCATAGGGCGCAGCGGCCTGCAGCGAGCGCTCGGCTTGGCTGAGACCGTGCAACGCAACGTCGAGGCGCGCGTAGTTCATCATGGTGAACATGCAGGCGAGGCCGCCGTTGGGCGGGCCGATCAGGAAGCCCTTGGAGTCTTCGAAGTTGAGCACGCAGGTGGGCGAGGCCTTGATGCCCATCTTCTTCTCTACCGATGCGCAGATTACGTTGTTGGCCGCGCCGGGCTTGCCGTCGGCGGTGGGCAGGAACTTCGGCACCAGGAACAAGGAGATGCCCCTCGGCCCCGCGGGCGCACCCGGCAAGCGTGCCAGCACCAAGTGCACGATGTTTTCAGTGATGTCCTGGTCACCGTGGCTGATGAAGATCTTCGTGCCTGAAATCGTGTAGCTGCCATCGGCGTTGGGCTCGGCCTTGGAGCTGACCAGGCCGACGTCCGAGCCCGCCTGCGGCTCGGTCAAACACATCGTACCCGACCACTCCGCGCTGATCAGCTTGGGCAGATACGCTTGCTTGAGCTCCTCGGAGCCGTGCGCGTCGAGGGCGTGGACCGCACCCAGCGTCAGACCTCCGCACATGCGCCACGCCAGGCAGGCGGTCGCAGCCATCTCGTCGAAGACCAGCTCGAGGCTCGGCGGCAGACCCTGTCCGCCGTACTTCGGATCCGCACCCATCGCACCCCACTGGCCAGCGCTGTACGCGTGGTGGGCTTCCTTGAAGCCAGGCGCGGTGTGCACCACGCCATCCTTCAGCTTCGTGCCGTACTCGTCGCCCACCTGGTTGAGCGGCGCGACCACCGTCTCGCAGAACTTCGCGGCCTCCTGCAGCACCGCCTCGACCACGTCCTGGGTGGCGTCTGTAAAACCCGCTGCTTGGTAGTGTCTCTCGGCGCCAAACACCTCGAAGAGCAGGAAGCGGATGTCGCGCAGCGGTGCTTTGTAGGTCGGCATGGGGTTCCCTAAATCTACGCCGAGAGCCGAAGGCTGCTCGGCGGCTATGTCACTACCCCCGACCAGCCTTCGGCTCTCGGCGGGTATGTGGGCTGGTCGAATCTCTACGCTGGACCGCGGACGATGACCAGAGGTTTTGTCGCTGGAAAACTGCCAGTTCTGCGGGTGCTTGCGCTCCACCCCAGACAAGCAGCGCAAAGCTCGGGCACAAGCGAGAACAGCGGCGCGCCGACCACGCCGAGACGTGGAGCTTCCGGCTCGAAAAGCGCCGCTCTGCGTGCGAGCATGACGACCGCCATGCACCTACCTCCCTGCGGCCTGTATCGAACCACGGCTCCCATCGCGAGCATTCCTGCCGGTAGGCTCGTGTTCTTCCACAACCACGGCGACCCCGGACCCGGCTTGTATCTGCCCTCGGGCTGGAAGAAGAACCGTGTCCAGCTAGAGGCGCAGGGCGTCACGGTCGACGACCCAGCCCTGATCGCTGCGCTCGAACCGCTGCCTCCCGAAGGCTTCTACCGCGTCACCGAGCCGTTCTATTGCTGCGAGAAGCAGTGCCGAAGTTTCGAGGCCGAGATGCTGGTCGAGCTCGGCTACAACGCGCAGGGGCAGGCCATCGTGTTCGTGCCAGAGCTGGTCGATGGCATGCTGGCGAGCGCGAGCAGCGGGACCACGGTCGAGGCAGCCAGCCTTGCCAAGCTGAAGATGCTCAAGGTCGCCGTGGCCGACAACGCCGCAGGCGCGATGCACTGAGCGCGTCTGTCTGGGGCCGCTGACCCGGTGCCGACAGGGTCCCATCGCGTAACGCCCCGTAGCAGGAGTCGTAAGCGTGGGCGTCCCGACGGCGCGCCAATTCCCTTG
>JADGRG010000647.1 GCA_017881145.1 Sandaracinaceae bacterium
CTCTTGGCTTTCGGAGCCGAGCTGCGCAAGGCGGAGATCCCTGAGACGCCTCGCTTGCCCATGCCCGAAGTCATCGACTACGCCTCGCTCCTGGCTCGCGAGCGAGCGCGCACCAAAGCAGCCAAGCTGCGTGCCACCCGCCGCGTCTGAAGAGCTGTCCAGAAATGGCTCATAGCGGCTTACGTCCTGCCAAAAATCCTCGAAATACACGAGTATTCCTGCGGTTTTTTCTGCGGGCGCGCTCGCTCTGCGCCGATTTCTGGACAGCTCTTGAGGCTTTGCTGCCATGACCGAAGAGCCCAAAGCCACGCTCTCTGCACCGCCGGCTGGTGCGCGTTGCGCGATCCATCCCGCGCTCGACGCGCAAGCGACCTGTCAGGGCTGCGGCAACCCTATGTGTGCGAGCTGTGCCGAGCAGGGCGCGGTGGCGATCTGCCCGGCTTGTCGGCAGCGGACGTTCGAGACTGGGCCCTTCCCTTACACACGCGAACACTGGTCGCTCGACGGGTTGCTCTCGCTCTGTCTCTCGCGTTTCAAGGCGCACTATCGTGTGCTGATGCTGGTCTGCGGGGTCGGCATCCTGGCGACTTGGGTGATAGCCGCAGCGGGCATCCTGATCACTTTCCGTCTGGACCCTTCGCATGGGACGCACCTGGGCAAACACGGAGCGCTCTTTTTGCAGGGCTTCGCGAACGTCGTGCAGACACTCTGTCAGCTCGGCTGCGAGCTCTTGGCCATCGGGGTCAGCCTGGACGTGCTCGAGGGTAGGCCGACCGGCGTCGACGCCGCGCTGGCGCGCCTGCGGCGCTTTCCTGCAGCGGTGCTCCAGCTGGCGGTCATCTATGCCGGGGTCGCTGCGCTGGCCGGGCTGCTCTACGTGCTGGTCCGCGTGGTCGTTTCCTCGCGCGCTACGGCCGCATCGCTTCCGCTCCTAGTGCTCGGCGCGGCCATCGTGGCTGTGCCTGCCATCTATGCCGGACTCGGCATCATGTTCGCGCTGCCGGAGCTCATGCACGAGCCAGCGTCGTCGCCGCTCTCTGCATTGCAGCGCTCGTTCCAGATCGCCTCCGGCAAGCGTTGGGCGGTGTTCGGCATCGCGCTGCTCTGCGGCCTGATCGGCTGCAGCGGGCTGCTCTTCTGTTGCGTGGGCGTGTTCGCAACGCTGCCGCTAGCCACGCTGCTCTACTGCGCGCTCTTCCTCACGCTCAAGAACCACACGCCACGCGGCCAGAGCGAAAGCGCCAATCCTTACTGGCACGTCTAAACAGTATCGCCTGGACCGCGATCCACATCGCGATCCGCCCCCGCTTTCTGCGGTGCGTGCTCACCTACAATAGTAGGCTCCGCGCGCTCCTCGAAACCGGGGGCGCCTCGCTCGTGTCTCACGCTCCATGCGTTCCTGTTTAGTTCTGCAAACAGAACGCCGCCTGCTGGCTGGTCGGGGCGCACACGCTCTTCTTGCAGAAGAGCGACGCGCACTCGTTGGGGTTCACGCACGCTGTGCCGTCTGCTTTGCGGGTCTTGCAAGTGGTGCCGGTCAGCTTGAACTTGGGATTGTCGCAATACAGACCCGCCGTGCAGTTCACGTCGCTGAAGCAGTTGCCACCGACGCCGTTCTTCGGCGCGCAAGACCAGAGCGTGATGTTTCTAGGCAAGCAGGCCTGCGTGGCGAGGTCGTTGCAGGATGCGAGGGCTGCGGCGGCTGGCACTTTGTTGCTGAGGCTGGTTGTGGCCGGTGTGCAGCTCTGGCCAGCATTGCGCGTGCCGCGCAGGATGCCGCGCAAACCGTCGACCGACTCGCCCCATGCCGCAACGCCCGGATCGCACTTGGAGGTGATGTCCTCGTAGTGCGTGAACGCGGCCGTTGCGAAGATCGCGTCGAAACCCGTGATCGGATTGGCTGCGATGTCGTCGATCATCAGCTGCGTCGTGCAGCCTTGGAGCATGGTGGCTTTGCACTCAGCTTCGGTGCGCCCCGGGTTCGTGCAACAGAAGGCTTCTCCGGCGCACTGGATGGTCGACATGCGTTCGCAGATCTTGCCGACCACGACATCGTTGCGGCCGGACTCGCTACCCGCATCGAAGACTCGTGCAATGCCGCTGTCGGCCGGCGCCGCGACCGAGCCAGCCGCGCCGGTCCCGCTCGTGCCGGTGGCGCCCGAGTCGGCTTTTCCGACGCCGATCGAGCCTCCGCTGCCAGCCCCGCTACCAGCCGCGGCCCCGGCGGCACTCGTCCCGGCGTTCGTGATGCCATTTCCCTGACGAGTGGTACCGGTCGTAGCGCCGCCACAGCCGACACCCACCAGCGCAAGCACCGCCATGAACACCAAGCAGCTCTGGCTAGAGCGCGCCGAAACCCGTTGCTTCTTCATCTCGTTTGCCTCTTTCACCCACCCCGAGAGCCGCAGGCTGCTCGGTGGGTATGTCACCTGAGCCGAGAGCCGAAGGCTGCTCGGCGGGTATGTCACTAAGTGCTCTTGCCTGACGCATACGGCTCGCCCGGTCCAGCGGCGCCTCGGGTTTTCTGGGAGCCCCGCCAGGCTCGCCCAAGAGCCCGACCCCGGGCTCGGCCGGCCTGGGCTCGTTCACTCTTCGAGGGCCTTGATGGCCTCGCTGGCCAGCTCGCCCAGGGTTGCGGTCAGCTCCTCGTCGCCGTCGTCGATGGTCACTTCGCGCACATCGTTCTTGAGCTTGGTGAGCGCCGGCACAGAGCTGGGGTCGCCGAGCGAAGCCAGCGCCTCGATGCCGGAACCGACCACTTCTGCTTCCCTGTGCTCTAGAAAGCGTCGGATGAGGATGCCCGCGCTCGGCTCGGCCACCTCGGCGATCACCCAGGGCAGCTCGCGCATGGCAGGCCCAGCGTCGCCGCGCTCCAGCGCCCGTTCCACCGCGCGCGCCACATCCGCGTAGCGCTCGTAGGCCACGTCGACCAGTGCCTCGGCCGCCTGCACGCGCACGTTAGGGTTCTCGTCGTCCAGGATGCGCAAGAGCGCATCCGCCATCTCGCTGGTCGGCACCTGCGCGCAGAGATCCGCCAGGCGCGACAGGCGCAGCTCGATCTCGGCGCGGTCCTTGAGGGACTTCGCAGCATCCACCGCGGCGCCCAGCACCTTGCTCAGGCGCTTGGGCTCGTCCTTCATGAGCGCGGCTTCAGCGCTGCGCAGCTTGCGATCGGCTTCGAAGATCACGTCCAGATGTTGTTCCGACGACATGCGGTGGTCCCTTCCGGGTGCGAGTATCGCACGGATTTCAGGCTGCGGGCGAGCTGGCGATCGGAGCGAGGAACGCCTCTAACGTTCCGTGGCGTGGCGGTGATCGAGAGCTCCTGTGCGGCGATGGTCGCCACCTGCAACGCACGCGAGATGGGCGTAGCTCTCGGGAGCGGACATGCACTCGCATCAGCGCGCTTGCCGAACTTCCCGTGCGGAAGGTTGACTCTGCGTGTCGATGCAGACGATCACCCGCATCACCGCGCAATCGTGGACTTTGTGCACTGCGTCCATTGGAAACACCAAAGTGCCGTGTTGCCAGCTCGACCCCTAGGGTTTCTCAGCTGGCGTTCTTGGCTCGGCCTGAGCCGTGACGTTACCGGGGGTGTAGATCGCTGAGCAAGGCGAAGTGTTCTGTGTCGCTGCGGAGCGCGGGCTCAATTCTTACGATCATCCTTGCGGGCATGCTGGCATCAGCCTGCTTCGGTGGGTCCAGCAAGGGAGCGGCTGGCGCGGCGGCTGGCAAGGGTGGCACAGCAGGCAAGCCGGCCAATGACGGAGGGCCGCAGCGCGTCGATGCGCACGCACTGGGCGATGCCGCACCTGCACCCGACGCCTCGGGCACTCCGGTCGGTAACGGGGCCTCGGTCACGAAGACGATCGACAACGCGGGCGGCACGATCACGCTGACCGACGGTTCGGCGGGTCCGGTGACGCTGGTGATCCCTGCCGGCGCCGTCGCCGATGGGCCGCCTGGCCGTTACACATTCCCGGCAAGCGGCACGGTGCATGATACTCGCACCAAGTTGACCTGGCAGCAGGCGGTGGACGCCGGCACGTATACACAGAGCGCCGCTGTCACTTACTGCGCGGGCCTCTCGCTCGCCGGTGGCGGCTGGAGGTTGCCGAAGGTATCCGAGCTGCTGACGATAGTAGACCCGACGAAATCCTATCCCACGATCGACCCTACGGCCTTCCCGAGCACGC
>JADGRG010000648.1 GCA_017881145.1 Sandaracinaceae bacterium
ATCTCCGCAGAGCTGCCGATCCTCGCTAGATCGTGCCCTGCATGGGAGCCGACGGGGCGCGCGATGATCGGGAAATCACAGCCATCGAAGAGCGCAGGAAGCCGGACCCGACCGGTCGCAATCTCTAGTAGCTGTGGACGTGATGCTCGCAGCGTTGCTGGGATGAGCAGGCCGGGAGCGTCCTGCAAGAGCATGCTGGCGGCGTTGCGGCCCGTTGTCGGGATGTGCTGCGGCGCGTTGATCACCGGCTTCGGCCAATGCGCCAACGCCTGCTCCAGTGACAGAAGAACCCCACGGTTCTCGTCGGCCTCGCTGATACCCACGATGATGGCGTCGTGCTCGGGCACAGCCAGAGCCAGAGGATCTCCAGGAGCGATGTAGTAGAAGATCAGATCGATATCGCTGTCTTCCAGCAGACAATCGAGTGGTGTATTGGCGGCTAGATCGCCCGGCACGACGAGCATCAGCAAGCGCAGCTTGGCCGGCTGCCGAGATGCCGCGAGGTGGTAAATGCGGTTTTGCGCCAGGGCCTGCGCCTGGAAGGACAGACCCATGTCGCGCTGCCCCAAGCAGAACATGGCAGTGGACAGGTTCATCCACAGGTTCGGATCCTGGGAACCACCCTCGGCATTAGTCAGACCTCCCAGCATCTCCTGACAGATCGGTTTAAGATCGACGCCCGCAATGTTCACCCGAAGAAACGGGGCCAGCCCAAGAAAGAGGGTTTCAGACTGAAGCGTGTTGTCCGGATGGGCGGAGGTGGTCAATTGATCTGTGCAAGTGCGTTTTTGTGGATGTCCAAGTGACGTTTAGGCTCGCTTAGCTCGTTGGATCTTTCAAGTATTTCATCGACCGTTCTAGATCGGCGACGTTGTAGTCAGTTGCAGCTAGGTCCGTGCTGGCTTCGCGTGTTGCGCGAGGCAAAAGGCCGCATCACACACCTACACGGTGGCATGGTAAGTGCGGCAGCACACGCGTACCTACGAGGCCCACTGTCATGTTCGGTGACCGGTCACCTTGTCGACGCCGTGCCCAGCCAGCATCGAGCATTTCACCGGTGCGTGGACGCCGCGCGCTCAGCTCGCGCTACCCGAGAGCAGGTAGCCCATCAGCGCGCCGCAGAGCGTGGAGATGTACGGGTTCGACGTGATGGGGCAGGTGCCGCTGCGACAGCCGATGACGTGCTGATAGGCCAGGCCGAGAGCGGCGCCTCCTGCGATGAACCCGAGTCGTGCGAGCATAATCGATCTCCTGCCAGTGAGAGCCCGGCACTCTCGCTTTGGGTTCGCACTTCTGCGCCTCGCTGGCGAGCGCGGGGCTTTTGTGCGAAGCATCGGGCCTCGTCACGGGCGTCACGAACGCTCGCAGGAGGCGCGCTTGGTCGACGTTCACAAACCCGAGTCCGGCACCGCAGAGTCCCCGCTCGTCGTCGCTTATCTGGGCAGCGAGGGCGGCTACAGTCACCTCGCGGCCGAGCAACACTTCGCGGCGGCCGGCGTGAAGGTCGTGTGCCGCGGCTACCCGAGCTTCCGAGCGGCGCTGCTGGCCGTCGAGAGCGGTGCGGCGCAGCGCGCGCTTCAGCCCATCGAGAACACCACGGCCGGTTCGATCAACGAAGCCTACGATCTGCTCACGCAGATGGACCTCTACGTGATTGGAGAGGAGGTGCTGCGCATCGAGCACTGCCTGGTCGGCCTGCCTGGCGTCCCGCTCTCCGACTTGCGGCGTATCTACTCCCACCCGCAAGGCCTGGCGCAGTGCAGCGAGTTCCTTGCCACGCTTGAAGAGTGCGCTGCGCAGTCGTTCGAGAACACGGCCACCGCGGTAAAGAAGATTGCCGCCGACAACGACCCCAGCCAGGCAGCCATCGCCAGCGAGCGCGCAGCCAATCTCTACGGCCTGTGCGTGCTCAAGCGCGACATTGCGAACCAGGCCCACAACTTCACGCGCTTCGTGGTGGTCGCAAGAGAACCCGCGCACTATGCAGCAAGCATTCCCTGCAAGACCTCACTCATCTTCACCACGCGCCATGAGCAGGGAGCGCTGGTGCGCTGTCTCAACATCTTGGCCGATCACGGGCTCAATCTGACCAAGCTCGAATCGCGCCCCCGCCCCGAGACGCCCTGGGAATACATCTTCTACGCGGACGTGGAAGGCAACATCGAGAGCCGCAACGTCTCGGACGCGCTGACGCAGATGCAGAACCACACCAGCTTCTTCAAGGTGCTCGGCTCGTATCCAGCGCGGACCAGAAGCCCGAGCACCCCAGCGCCCAGCTTGTCATGACGCGCAGACAGGCACGCGTGGGGCATCGTTCAGATGATGCCGTAGAGCGGGCCGCCTGGTTTGGCGAGCGCATCGACTCGCGCGCTGATCCTCGGATCCTCGATCAGCGGCGGGGCATACCAGGGCTTCTTGCGCGCATCGATCACGAGCGAGCCTGCGCAGCCCCAGTGCTTGTCGCGCGTCGCAGCCGCTACACCTTGCACGTCGACCGCAGGGTTCGAGCGCGTGAAGGTCGCCCACAGGAAGTTGTTCAGGTTGCGCGCGCAGAACTCGGAGTCGTCGCAGACCACCACCAACGGGAACGTATTGATCGGGTGCGTGATGGGCAGCGCTTCGCATAGCCGTTCGACCGAGTGATCACTGCCGTCCGAGCCGCGAACATAAGCGGGAGCGCGCAGCGCAAGCACGCCCGGCAGACAAAGCCGTGGCTCCGAGAAACCGGAAGGCAAGGTGAGGCCGGAAGGCACTGAGGTCGGCAGCGTCCGCTTCACGCTGCCGCGTGCGGCGATCACCAGCTTCGAGCCGCGGTTCATCTCTGGCCCGCTGTAGTCCAGCGTGTCGATGGTGGTCTCGGTCTGGAAATGCAGGTCGCGCCGCGGATCGAAGCGCACCAGAAGGTGCTGCAGGAACTCACTGACATTCTGCACGTCGAGCCCGTCTGCGTCACCCGCGTCGATGATGAAGAGATACTTCGCGAGCGAAATCTGCCCTTGCCCGAGCAGCGCGTTGGCTTGCGTGAGCAGCTCCTGCGGATGATCGGCCTTCGCGTAAGGGCTGTAGCGTTCGCTGCCGATCGCGAGCAAGAGCGGATGCACGCCAGCTGCATCCACGGCGTGGACCGCACGCACACCCGGCACGACGGTCGGGATCAGCGGGCCAGTCAGCTCGTGGATGAGCTCGCCGAAAGTGGTGTCTTCCTGCGGCGGTCGACCGACCACCGTGAACGGCCAGATGGCGTCTTCGCGGTGGTAGACATGCTCGACGGTGAACACCGGAAAGTCGTGCGCCAAGCTGTAATAGCCGAGGTGATCGCCGAAGGGACCTTCGGGCAACATACGACCCGGCTCGATATAGCCGCTGATGCAGAAGTCGGCATCGGCGTAGACGGGCAGCGCGCGCGAGCCGTCCGCAGCCTGCATCTCGCACATCCGCACGCGCCGGCGACCGAGCGCACCCGCGAAGAGCAGCTCGGGCAAGCCTTCCGGCAAGGGCATCACCGCTGCCAATGTCATGGCCGGCGGCCCACCCACGAACACGTTGACGCGTAGCTTCTCGCCGCGGCGCAACGCCGCCGTGTGATGCACGCCGATGCCACGGTGCAGCTGGTAGTGGATGCCGATCTCGCGCTCCGGCGTATACCGGCCGCCAGAAAGCTGGATGCGATACATGCCCAGGTTCGAGTGCATCGGCCCTGGCTCGTCGGGATCTTCGGTGTAGACCTGCGGCAGCGTGACGAACGCACCACCGTCGTCCGGCCAACTCTTGAGCTGCGGCAACGCGCTGAGCTGGGTCTGACAGGCCAGCACGGCGGCGCTGCGCGTGCGCTTGGGCAGCATGCAGAGCGCCGTGCGCGGAACGCTCAAGTAGCGCAGCGGGTGCAGGAGCGCTTGACCTGGGTCGACCTTCAGCTCGATCAACCGCTGCACGCCGACCAGCGCATCGCGGAACAGGAAGCGCGCGCGCTCCAAGGTTCCGAAGAGATTGCCGAGCATCGGAAAGGCCGAGCCCCGGACGCGCGAGAAATAGAGTGCGGGGCCACCGGCCGCATACACGCGACGCTGGATCTCCGCGATTTCGAGCGAGGGATCGAGCTCGGCGTCGATTCGAACCAGATGTCCGTGACGGTCGAGGTCGTCGACGCAAGCCCTGAGCGATCGGTAACCCATGTTCGGAGCGCAACCAGGCTCGCTGGCGAGCCGACGATGCGAAGCGCTCCTTACCAAGCCGCCTGCGCAGCGTCAAAGTCAGCCGCGCGACGAAGGCCTGCCCGTGCTCCGACTTCAGTTCTGGACGAGAGCCTGGACCGGCAAGCCCGGCTGAGGCTCGGTGGCCAGCTGCCGGCAGATCAGGCGGGTCAGACCGTATTGCTTGATCTTGTTCAGCAAGGTGCGGCGCGAAATACCCAGCGCGTTGGCTGCGTGGGTGCGGTTGTGGCCATTCTCCATCAAGGCGCGGGCGATCTCGACGCGCTCTGCGTTGCGGCAGATGGCCCACAGGCGCTTGGAGCCTTTCACGACCTGCTGATCAAGTGTTTCGGCTGCTGACACCGTGATTCCCGACATAAAACCTCTTTGTCTAACGGTCGTTCGGCACGCCGGGCGGTTGCCCCGCCACCACCGCCGCGGCTGTCCACTGGCATACAAGTGGGTAGGTGGTGCGCTTTCGGTCGGAAAAATTCGTACACCAAGCGAAAGCTCGCGAAGAGGCTAAAATCCTGCAATATTCTCGCAAGGAAGGAATACGCTGCCTGCAGCAGAGCCAGCCCACCCACCAGCGGCGACGGGTCGCATCAGCCGGATCCGACCGGCTCAACCCGCGGTGAAGGCTGTTCCGCGGCGCAGGTCCGCCCGGGCACCGCCACGCAGAGCGACGCGGAGTCGAGCTAGCTCGATGGTCCGCTTACTTCGTGTTGAGGCAGATGCGGACGAGCTGGCTGGTCGTCTTGTCGGGCACCGGGATGCTCGATTGCAAGCAGGCGTTGAAGGTCCCGACGCAGTCGGCATCCGAACCGCAGAGTTGCGTACAGAAGTTACGCGGCGGCACTGCCTTCTTGTCGGTCGCGCAGGCGCCGTGGATGCAATCGTTGGGGCTGGCGCAAGGGTCGTTCTGAGCGCCGGTCCCGATGGGCTTTCGGCAGATCGCATCCACCCGATTGGCGAGCGTGTTGTTCTGCAGAACGCACACGTTGCCGGCCGTGCCTGCGCAGTTCGGGTCGTGCTGGCACGACAGAGCGCAAAAGCGAGCACCGTCTGCCGGGTTCTGGGCGCAGAGATAGGCATCCGAGAACTTCTGGCAGTACGCATCATCCTTGCAGACCGGAAGGCAGGAGCGCGGCGTGAGTGGCCCACCGAGCGCGGCGGGCACGTCGGCGCGAGCGACACAGCCAAGGCCGACGATGTCGACGCCGCACTGGCTGTCGACGCGGCAGCAACCAGCCAACACCGTGCCGCCGCGCGTCACCTCGGGACACGTGGTGTCGGTGGAACCGGGCACGTTGCGTTCGTAGCAGCGCAGACCGCGATCGAAAGAGACACCACACACGGCCTTGCGCGTGCCGGTGCAGCAGGGTTCCAGGGGGACCGCGCTGCCAGCATCCAGCGCTGCTGCGACACAGGGTTGGCAGCTGTCGAGCGCTCCGCCAGTGCCGGCCGGACCACCGTCGGTGCTGCTCTGGCCGCCACTGCCGGCGCCTCCCGCTCCTGCTGCGCTCGTGCCACTGGCGCCACCAGCGCCACCGGCCCCGGCTGCGCTTGTGCCGCTTTCGCCCGAGCCGCTGCCGCCTTTGCCACGCTTGAGCGCGGCCAGATCGTGTGAACAACCGAGAGCCAACAACGTGCAGACCAAGAGAGCTTGGGTTAAGTGCGAGCGCATCAGAAACTCCCCCGGAGTTGCAGCGCCATCGGACCGACGCTGACGGCGGCGACCGGTCGCTCTCCGCGGCCACGTGCCTTGACCATGAAGAGCACCGCCGAGGTGACCACGGCGACGGCCGAAAGCCCCATGAAGACATTGGTGAGCGCGTCGGCGGTCTTGACGCCGGAGCTCGAGATGGCGCTCTCGCTGCAACCGGCGACGGTCGACCCGCAGGTCTTCTGTAGATCGCTGTATTTGCCTTCACCCATGAACCAGAATGCGGCAGCCGCACCACCGAGTGCGACGCCCGTTCCCAAGCTGATCCATGCGGCCGTGCCGAGCCCAGCACGAGATTGCGCGGCGGGAGCTGTGGTGGCCGATTGAGGAGCGGCCGGGGCGCTCGGGGCGGCGAGGCTGTTCAGCGCAGGCGCAGGCGCGGGCGCGGCGGCAGGCGCGGGCGCAAGCGTCGGCGCAGGCGCCGCTACCACTGGTTGCAGCGCGATGCGCAGCACGAGATTCTCGCCGCCATCGACCCGCAGAGGCACGCGCATCTCTTGGTAGCCGTCGGCGCTGGCACTCACCACGTGATCGCCGAGCGCCAAGAGCAAAACGTTGCCGGGCTCGAAGAGCGCATCCTGGCCATCGACCAAGGGCCGTGATTGCACCGGCTCCAGCACGACCTGGTAGCGCCCGACGAAGGCGCGCGACTGGTCGATGAGCCCTTGCACCTGCTTGCGCTGCTCTTCGGTGAGCGGGCGCGCGGCGTCGAGGAGCGCAGCGCTCAGCTCGCGAAGGGCATCGACGTAGAGCTTGAGCTCGAAGGCCGCCATCCCCATCCCGCGCAAGGTGCGAGCGCTCGGCGAAAGAGCGTGAGCGCGGCGAAAGAGCGCGCGAGCTTCGGCCCAGTTGGAGAGAGAGAATTCACGCACGGCCTGCTCGATGGTCGTTTGATAGCGAGCCTCGGCGTCGTCCGCGCGCACCAAGGTGGTGAACGAAAGCGGCGAAAGCGACACCAAGAGCGCGAGCAGAAGCGACGACGGCTGCCAGTGCCGGATCATCGGGGGCCTCCCAGAAGGCGAAGAGAGCAACGGAAGAGTTGGCCTGCGATAGTAGCCAGGTCCGAGGCGCTCGTCGCTATTCTCGAATCGATCCCTGCGCCAAATCCGTCGAGACGCAACACTCCGATGCGCTTCACGCACACCTGCGCGCTCACGCCGAAGCAGGAATTTGGCCGGCCCACGTAGGCTCAGCCGATCTCGATGGCCGCGTTCAGAACGGGCTTTTCGCCACGGTAGTCGAAGATGCCGATACTCGACTTGCGACCGAGCTGCTTGGCCTCGGTGAGCTGAAAGAGCGTCTTGGGCATGTGGTAGCGGTTGTCACCGAGCTCGCGGTGCAAGGTTTCCGCCATGGCGCGCACGACGTCGAGGCCGATCAAGTCGGCCAGCGCGAGCGGACCCATCGGATGACCACAGCCGAGCTTCATTGCAGTGTCGATCGCGTCGGCGCTGGCGATGCCGCTCTCCAGCGTCTCGATGCCGTGCAGGATGTAGGGCACGAGCAAGCGGTTCACGATGTAGCCGGGCGAGGCCTGCACGCGCACTGCCGTCTTGCCGATCTGCTTGCAGAACTCGTCGGCCTTGAGCGCTGCGTAGTCGGCGGTCTTGGCGATGGCACCGACCTCGACCAGATCCATGGCCGGCACCGGGCTGAAGAAGTGCAGACCCAAGAAACGCTCGGGACGAGCCAGGCCCGCGGCCAGCGTCTCCAGGCGCAACGAAGAGGTGTTGGTGCCGAGCACGGCTTCAGGATGCATCTTGGACTCGATGTCCTTGAGCAGCTTGATCTTGGTCGGCTCGTCCTCGACCGCTGACTCCACCACGATGTCGACGCCCTGCACGGCGGCGAGGCTGCTGGAGAGCTCGATTCGCGCCATAGTCTCGGCGCACTCCTCGGGCGTCAACTTGCCGCGCTTGACGCGCCGCTCCAGCGATTGCTGGATCTTGCTCCGCGCATCGTTGAGGTCCCCCGGGGTGAGCTTGATCCCTTTGACCTTGAGGCCGGCGACCGCCGCTACCTCCATGATCCCACGACCCATCATGCCGCAGCCGACCACAGCCACCGTTGCTACGCCCATGGAAACCTCTCTTTACGTTACCAACCGCGCTTCCGGGGCAGGAGGCCTCCAGTGCGCTTGAGGTGTGTAGCCTGCCCACATTCCGGAGTCAATCCGCAGCGGGAATTCGCCTTTTTCTGGGTACTTTGGCCCCGTCGCTCTCCACAAATGGGGACACGATGATGACACGTCAAGGTTCCGTACCGGAACCATGCGCCCGTTCAGTGTAGGCTTTGACCCCCATGGGATTGCAAGCATTTCACCCGGCGGTCAGTCGCTGGTTTGCAGCCGAGCTTGGCGAGCCGAGCGCGCCGCAGCGTGATGGCTGGCCAGCGATCCTGCGGGGCGAGCACGCGCTGATCGCGGCACCCACCGGCTCGGGCAAGACCCTGGCGGCGTTCCTCTGCGCGATCGACTCGCTGGTAAAGGAGGGCCTCGAAAGCGCCCTGCCGGATGAGACCCGCGTGCTCTACATCTCACCGCTCAAGGCGCTCGGCAACGATATCGAGAAGAACCTGGCCGCCCCGCTCTTGGGCGTGGCGCGCGAGCTTGCCACGATGGGTTTGCCTTGCGTGCCGATCCGAACTTTCGTGCGCAGCGGCGACACCAGCGCGCGCGAACGCAGCCAGGCACAGAAGCGGCCACCGCACATCGTCGTGACCACGCCGGAGTCGCTCTACCTCTTGCTCACCAGCGAGAGCGGCCGGCGCATGTTGCGAACCGTGCGCACCGTGATCATCGATGAGATCCACGCCTTCTTCTCCGATCGACGCGGCGCTCACCTCGCGCTCTCCATCGAGCGTCTGGCGGCCCTCACCCAAAGACCGCTGCAGCGCATCGGGCTCTCCGCAACCCAGCGACCGATCGAGGAGGTCGCGCGCTTTCTCCTGGGCAGTGAGAGCACGCCCTGCGTGGTCGTCGACCACGGCCACCGGCGTGACTTGCGCCTATTGCTGGAGCTACCGCGCTCACCGCTGGAAGCGGTGATGGCGCATGAGGTGTGGGACGAGATCTACGATCGACTGGCAGAGCTGATCAGCGCTCACCGGACCACGCTGGTGTTCGTCAACACGCGCAGGCTCGCCGAGCGGGTCTCGAAGCACTTGGCCGACCGACTCGGTGCCGACCTGGTGACGGCGCACCACGGCTCGCTCTCGCGCGAGCATCGGCATCGCGCGGAGGCTCGGCTCAAAGCGGGCGAGCTGCGGGTGCTGGTCGCCACGGCGTCGCTGGAGCTGGGGATCGACATCGGCTCGGTGGAGCTGGTCTGCCAGATCGGCTCGACGCGCAGCATCGCGAGCCTCCTGCAGCGCATCGGGCGCTCGGGCCATCGCCTGGGCGCGACGCCGAAGGGGCGGCTGTTCGCGCTGACCCGCGACCAGCTGGTCGAGTGCGCCGCGCTGGTGCGCGCGGTCGGCAAGGGCCACCTCGACGAGATCAAGCTGCGCGACTGGCCGCTCGACATCCTGTC
>JADGRG010000649.1 GCA_017881145.1 Sandaracinaceae bacterium
CACGTGCAAGTGATCGTAGCGATAGCGCGCCTTGCTCAGCCGGCAGTCCAGCATGGGATCATTGAAGCCGCCGATGTGTCCCGACGCCTCCCAGACGCGTGGATTCTGGATGATCGAGGTGTCGACGCCCACGATGCTGAGCGGCTCACCAGACTCCGTCGAGCCGATTCCCGCCGGTGCGAGCGGCGGCGTGCGGACCATCGCATTCCACCACGCATCGCGCAGGTTGTTCTTGAGCTCGACGCCGAGCGGACCGAAATCCCAGAAGCCATTGATGCCCTGGTAGATCTCGCTGGCGGGGAAGATGAAGCCGCGTCGCTTACAGAGCGCGACGATGTCGTCCATGGATGCTGTCACGGTGGTTCCTCGCGCGCATGCATACCACAGGCAGTGAGCCTGTCACTCGTCGCGGAAGTGCCGGCGGAACGCTTCCATGACCAGAGGCATGAGGCGTTCGTGGAGCAGCTTCACCGGCACGCTCTCGGTTGGGATCGCGATCAGGGCGGCCTTCACGTCACGAGCCAGGGCGTCGAACTCTGCAGCGTCGAAGGCGTAGACCTCGTCGCTCAGCACGATGGCGAAGGGCCGGGAGCGTGCCACTTTGGTCGCTGCCGACGCCAGATCAGTGGTTGCAACGCGCGCATTGGTGCAGGTCGTCGTGACGTGCGTGGCGGCCTCGATCAGTGCATCGGGTCCACCAACCACGAGCAATGAGATCGCTGGCCTGTGCTCGAGCGTCGGCCGTCGACTCTTGGACATGGACGTAGATTACCACGCCTTGCGATGGCTACGACAGATCTGCACCTGCGCCCTCATGGAACGGATGTTTCCTCGCGGTTACGCAGCGAGGCGCTCGGCAGCTACGGTTCCGGGCTTGCGGGTTCAGCCGTGCCTTCGAACTTCTCGATGGCACGTCGCAGGTCCCCGCGGATGCAGGCGTAGCAGTCCTCGAGTGTCAAGAAGCCACAACCGGTGCGGCTCGTCGCCGAGAGGCGCCGCAGCGGGTCGAGGCCTCGCAGATCGCCCAGCTCGGACAGACCGCGGATGGCTTCCTTGCGATCCTTGCAGGTGCGCGCGCTTTCCAGTCTGGCGATCGCAACGACGTGTGCCGGCAAGTGCGTTAGTTCCTTGTAGGCGAGGATGTTCAGTGAAGCGCGGCGTCGATCGGCGATGCGCGCGTTTTCGAGCATGGTCTTGACGTCGGGCTCGAGCTCGGTCGGCACGCTCGGTTCCTTGGGCTTGGCTGGCACTTCCGTGGTCGTGCCTGTGGCAGCACGCAGCGCACGTCCGAGCAGCGTTTGGTTCGGTCCTATGCCGGGGCCGACGCCAGCGAACGCGAGCGCTGTGAGCAGCGCCGCTCCGAGGCCGAAAGCACTCAGCCAGCGCGTGGGCCGAGGCAGATTCTGGAAGCGCAACCAGGCTAGCTCCAGCGTATTGAAAGAGGCCGGCGAGACGGATGCACGGCGACGCGCGTAGTGCTGGATGAGCGTGCGCAGCTCATCGCGCACCAGGCCCGCATGCTCGGGACGCGTGTCGGCTGAACGCGCGCACAAGCGCTGCACCAGAGCGTCGAGCTCGCGCGGCAGGCTCGGGTCGGCGAGGGTTTGGCGCAAGAGCGGAACCTCTTCGCGCATCTGGCGCGCGATGATGGTCGTCACGTCCGGGCCGTCCCACAGGCACCTTCCGGTGACGCATTCCCAGAGCACGACCCCGAGTGCGTAGAGGTCGGTGCGATGGTCGACCTTGTCGCCCACGGCTTGCTCGGGTGCCATGTAGCCAGGCGTGCCCATCACGGTGCCGATGCGCGTTAGCTCACGGGTGGCCAGTGCGCCGGGCTGCGCTGCGGCTTTGCGCGGCATCACGTGCGCGATCCCGAAGTCGAGGATCTTGGCCAGCTCCGAGCCGTCTTCGCGGGTCTCGACCAAGATGTTCTCGGGCTTGAGGTCGCGATGCACGATACCCACCGCGCGCGCCGCCGAGAGCGCATCTGCAACCTGCGCGAGCAGCTCGCAGGCCTTGGGCCAAGGCAGCTTGCCGCGTGCATCCAGGATGTCTCGCAAGCTCGCGCCGCGCACCAGCTGCATCACCAGATAGGCGCCGCCTTCGGGCAGCGTGCCGTAGTCGGTCGCGCTCGCCACGTGCGGATGCTCGAACTGCGCGCTCGCCATCGCTTCGCGAGCAAAGCGTGCTGCGACCTCGCCGTTGCCGGCCAGCTCCGCTCGGATCACCTTCAGCGCCACCGCTTTGTGGAGCTTTAGGTGCTCGGCCACGAAGACGGCGCCCATGCCACCTTCACCGAGGCGCTGGCTGATGCGGTAGCGCTCGTCGAGCACGCGCCCGATCCAGCGGTCCTGGTCGTCCTGCGTGCTTTCGCTGAGCGCCGTTGCGGCCCGCTCCAAGCTCGGTGCGCGCGGCGGAGCGTCCGGCTCGGCTTGTCCGAGGACGGCGTTGCCGGGGCTCTGCTCGGGGGCCGAGCTGGCAGCGGAGCTCGGCTCGCCTGCGGCGCTCTTGGGTTGGGAAGGGGTCACGGCACTTGCTCAGGGTCAAATCATAGCCGGGTTTTTGCGCTCGCCGCGGACCTTGCGCCCACGGTCACCGGCTTTCCACCGAAAACCCTAGATTCGGCCGGCTCAGCGCTCGTGAAATGTCACCCGAACTGTGGTAGCCATTTCACGTATTTTTCTTTTGTCCGCCACGGAGGCGTTAGGTCATGCCGCAATACAAAGCTCCACTTCGTGACATCCGGTTCGTGCTCTACGAGTTGCTCGACATCGAGAAGCACTATTCGACGGTGCCCGGCGCCGCGGACCTCAATGCTGAAGTGATCGACGCGATGCTCAGTGAGGCAGCCAAGCTCATCGAGACCGTCGCCGCGCCTCTCAACCGCATCGGCGACGAAGACGGCTGTCACTTGACGCCGGAGGGTGTGGTTCGCACGCCGAAGGGTTTCAAAGAAGCCTACAAGAAGTACTACGAGGCGGGCCTCGGTGGTCTGTCGGGTGATGCGGACTACGGCGGTCAAGGCTTGCCGCCTTCGCTCGGTCTGGTCGTCTCCGAGATGCTGGCTGCGGCGAATAACTCGTTCTCGATGTATCCGGGCCTGACCAACGGCGCGATCGCTTGCATCCATGCTCACGGCA
>JADGRG010000650.1 GCA_017881145.1 Sandaracinaceae bacterium
CAGCAAGGCTGGCACAAGCTCGAAGACGACCCGCGCTCGCACAGCCCCCGATTCTACGCGCGCCCGCGCTGCCACGGCGGGATTTGTGGGCCGGCGACTTCGTTGTGCAAGCCCCGGCGCCTGCGTTTTGGGCGTTGAGCCACGGATGAGCGATGAGCATGGCATTGCACGGCTTGGCCGCTGCGTGCCACCGTGCCGACTGCGAGAACGCCTTGGCCATGCACTTCCCAAGACATCGGCGCCACCTGCGCGCACTTGTTGTCGGTCTCTGGACGGCATGCGCGAGCCCCGTGCTGGCAGAGCCGGCCAACACGCCAGCCCCCGCGCCGAGCGCGAGCCCAACACCCGCGGCCGAGCCGGCACCGGCGCCTGCGGGCACGACCTCGGAGGCCGCGGCTGCCACGACACCGGAAGCTACAGCGGCTCCAGCAGCTGCGCCACCGCCAGCATCCACCGACGCAGACCTCGCGGCGTTCCAATCGGCAGTGGCAACCGACGCAGCCGAGAGCGCGGGTAGCAAGAGTGACGTAGCAGCTAGCGCTGCGAGCGCGCCTGCAGCTGCCAGCGGCAGCGTGCTCAACCCGGACATTTCGGTCATCGCCGACTTCGCCCTGGCCGGCTATTCGCGCAAGCACACGCTGCAGGCGGGCGCCCACGATCCAGCGCTGAATGGTTTCAACTTCCAGGCCCTGGAGCTCACGCTCGGCGCGGCGGTCGATCCTTACTTCCGCTTCGACTCGAACATCGTCTTCGACTTGGGCGGGGTCGATGTCGAGCAGGCCTACGCGACCACGCTCGATCTGCCCGCACAGCTGCAGATGCGCACCGGCTTGTTTCTCACCCGCTTCGGCCGCGCCAACCCGACGCATCCACATGCCTGGGACTATGCAGACCAACCCTTCATGCTGAGCCGCGTGTTTGGTGGCGAGGGGAATCGAGGGGTTGGCGCCGAGCTCTCCTGGCTCTCGCCACTGCCCTGGTATGTGGAGCTGGTCAGCTCGGTGACGACAGCCACGGGCGCGAACACGTCGCGCAGCTTCTACGGCGCGACCGACCACACCGTCGATGGCCTGGCGGACCTGCTCTACGTGACGGCGATCAAACAGTTCTTCCCGTTGAGCGACGACTGGTCGCTGGCGTGGGGCCTGTCAGGCGCGTTCGGTCCAAACGATCGTGGACGCGACACTCGCACGGAGATCTACGGCACTGACCTCTACCTGAAGTGGCGGCCACTACATGCCAGCGGCTCGCAGATGGTCACGCTGCATGCCGAAGCCATCTACCGTCGCCGCGACGTCTCCTACACCACGTTGCAGGATGCAGGCGGCTTCGCCAGCCTCCTGTGGCGCTTTGCGCAGCGCTGGGCCGTGGCCAGCCGCTACGAGCTGGGCACGGCCACGGTCGACGAAGACTTCCACGCGCGCCTCGACTACCTCGACCCGCAAGCCACTCGCTCGCGCCAGCGCGTGACCGCCAACCTGACGCACTACCCGACCGAGTTTTCGCGCTTACGCTTGCAGGGTTCGGTGGACATGCCGAACTACCTGGCTCAACCGATCTGGGGCGTTCTGCTCTCGCTCGAAGTCGCCGTGGGGGCGCACGGAGCGCATGCCTTCTGACGAGCTCTTGAAATCCGTGGAGACTGTCATGCGTAGCGTACTTGTTGCAGCCCTCGTCGCTTTGCTGCTCGGCATTTCCGCAGTGGCACGTGCCGATCTCAAAGTGGTGGCCACGACACCGGATCTGGCTGCGGTCGCGAGCGAGGTGGGCGGCAAGCATGTCAGCGTGATCACGCTGGCGTTACCCACGCAGGATCCGCACTTCGTGGATGCGCGGCCACATCTGGCGCTCGACCTCGCACGTGCCGACATGCTGGTCGCCGTGGGCCTCGAGCTCGAGATCGGTTGGCTGCCCACACTGCAGTCCGGCGCGCGCAACGGCAAGATCAACAAGGGTGGCCGCGGCTACCTGGAATGCGCGCAATTCGTAAGCCTGCTGGACGTGCCGCACGAACGCATCGACCGCTCCATGGGCGACATCCACCCCGGAGGCAACCCTCACTACATGTTCGACCCACGTCGCGTGGCGAAAGTCGCCGCTGGCATTTCGACACGCATGGTCGAGCTCGATCCGAGCAACGCGGTCGCTTACAAGACCGGCCTCGATCACTTCCTCGTCAAGCTCGAAGCTTCCCGCCAGCGTTGGGAACAGGCGCTCTCGTCACTGCGCGGCAAGCACATCGTCTCTTACCATCGCTCGCTGACGTATTTCGCCGACTGGCTTGGGTGCAGCATCAGCGCCGAAGTGGAGCCGAAGCCTGGCATCCCGCCCAGCCCACACGATCTGACCATCATCCTCGGCATCATGAAGAGTCAGGCTGTGAAGCTCGTGCTGCAGGAAGAGTGGTATCCAGGCAGCGCGTCGCAGATGTTGGCCGAGCACGCCGGAGCCAAGCTCGTGCGCGTGCCGGGCGGCCCGGACTACAACCACGGCAAGAGCTACTTCGATTTCATGGACACTCTGGTGATGCGTGTGAAAGCCGCTCTCTGACTCCGATGGTTCAACCCGCGCTCATTCGCTGTGAACAGCTCCGCATCGGCCACCGCGGCCGAGCCATCCTGCCGCCCATCGACTTGAGCCTCGGTACGGCCGAGCTCTGGGCAGTGGTGGGGCGCAACGGCACGGGCAAGACCACTTGGTTTCGCACCTTGCTCGGTCTCTTGCCACCTGTCTCAGGCCGCGTCGTGCGCATGCCCGCGCTGCGTGTCTCGTATGTGCCGCAACGCTTGAAGCTCGACGAGCTCTTTCCCGTGCTGGCTCGCGACGTCGTGCAGATGGGCGTGGAGCGCGGCTGGTCCTTCGCGAGGCCCAGCATCTCCGAGCGAAGGAGCGTGCTGCAAGCGCTGGAGCGCGTGGGTGCAAGCGCGCTAGCCGATCAGCCGTTTCGCGCTTTGTCCGAGGGCCAGAAGCAGCGCGTGCTCTTGGCTCGGCTCTTCGTTTCACGCCCGGACCTCGCGCTCCTGGACGAGCCAACCTCCGCGATGGACGCGGTGGCAGAGCAGGAAGCCCTGCGTCTGCTCGATGCGCTGCGTCGCGAACACGGCACCACCGTGATTGTCGTGAGCCATTACCTTGGCCTCTTGCGCGAGATCGCTGACCACATGGTTCTCTTCGATGGCCACAACGGAAAGGTCGTCAGCGGCGGCACGGAAGAGGTGCTCGGCAGCGGAGCGTTTTCAGCAAACTATCGAGGTAAGCTCGACGGCGCAGTGGATGCGCCCTGACGCTAGTGACATACCCGCCGAGCAGCCTGCGGCTCTCGGCTAGCCCAACCATGCCCCACACACAGCCAACTTGGGCCGAGTTCGTCGCCGGCTGGCAGCTCGACATCTACCGTGACCCGGTCTACTGCGGCGTGATCGCGGGGCTGGTGCTCGGCTATCTCGGCGTGTTCGTGGTGCTGCGCCGTATGGTCTTCATCACCGCTGCGGTCAGCCAGGCGGCCGGCCTCGGCGTCGCCCTCTCCTTCTATCTACAGATCCAACTAGGCCTGGCTCTTCCGCCAGTGGTGGGCGCCGTATTGCTTTCGCTCGCAGTCGCGGGCGTGTTCGCGTTGCCGCTCGACCGACTGCATATGTCGCGCGAGAGCCTGCTCGGCGTCGCCTATCTCTTGGCGTGGGCCGGCTCGGTGATGCTGGGTGACCGCATCGCTCAGGAAGCGCACGATATCTCGGCAATTCTCTTCGGCACCGCCGTGCTGGTGCGGCCTTGGGACCTCTACACCATGGCCGCCGTCGGCGGCGTCGCCCTGCTCTTCCACTTGTGGATGCATCGAGGTCTGGTGTTTGCGATCTTCGATCCGGAAGGCGCGCGCGTGCAGGGACTGCCGGTGCGCATGCTGGATCTCTCGGGGTTTCTGCTGACAGCGCTCACCGTCTCGGTCGCGACTCGCGCGCTCGGCGTCTTGCCGGTGTTCGCGTTCGCCGTGCTTCCCGGCACGACTGGATTACTCCTGGCCGGACGCGTGCGCTCGGTGCTAGCGATCGCAGCGACGATCGGCGCGCTCTCCGGCGTGGTCGGCTACATCGCCGCATTCTTCTGGGAGTTCCCGGTCGGCGCCTGCCAGACCGTGGTGGCTGCAGCGCCACTGCTAGTCGCGATCCCAGTGCGCGTGCTGCGCGGACGCCTTCTGCGAAGCTGAAGGGCTACGCGCGGCTCAGACACGCTCGCTGGTGCGCACCTTGCGCGCCTCGCCGTGGAGGGCGAGCTGACCGCAAGCGGCGGCGATGTCGTCGCCGCGACGCCGACGCAGAAACGTGTCGATGCCTTCATCGCGCAGGATTTGCTGAAAGCGCTCGACGGTGGCTTCGTCCGGCGCTGCGAGGCTTACACCCGCCACCGGATTCATGGGGATCAGGTTCACCTTGGCGCGCAGGCCGTGCAGCGTGCGGGCCAAGTTCTTGGCTGCTAGCTCGGTGTCGTTCAAGCCGCGCACCAAGGTGTATTCGATGGTCAGACGTCTGCGCCGCGGAACCGGATAGCGACGCACCGCCGCCAGCAGCTCGGAGAGCGGATACTTCTTGTTCACCGGCATGAGCCGCGTGCGAGTGTCGGTGTCGGCGGCGTGCAAGGAAACCGCCAGCTGCACCTGGCCCGAGAAGTCGCGGGCCAAGCGATCGATCTCCGGGACGAGCCCGCTGGTGGAGACGGTCAAGCGACGCAACGACATGCCTAGACCATCGGGATGAGAGATGAGCCGGATGGCGCGCGCCAGCGCATCATAGTTGTGCAGCGGCTCGCCCATGCCCATGAACACCACGCCGGCCAGACGTGCGGAACCTTCGAGGGTGGCGCGTCCCAAGAGCACCTGCGAGACGATCTCGCCTGCGCTCATCTGACGCTTGAGACCGGCGATGCCTGAAGCGCAGAACGCGCAGCCCATCGCGCAGCCCACCTGCGACGAGATGCACTGCGTCACGCCCTGCGAGTCGGTCGCGCGAGACTCTGCGGTCTCGTCGTCGCCATCTCCGGCGAAGAGATCTTCTGCAGCGACCGAGCCGCGCGGGATGAGCACGGTCTCGACTTGCTTGCCGTCAGCCAACTCGATGAGCAGCTTCTTCGTGCCGTCCGCCGAATCCTGGGTCTTGGCAACAGTGGCAGGCGGCGCAAGCCCAGCCTCTGCGAGCTTGTCGCGCAAGCGCTTGGGCAAGTCGGTCATCTGCTCGGGGTTGAGCACACCGCGCTGGTAGATCCAGCGGAAGATCTGCAGTGCCCGGTAGCGCGGCTCGCTCCACTCGTGAAGCAAAAGCTCCCACTCCTCGGGCAATTGTTCGACGAGGCTTTGGGCCTGTGGTGGCACCGAGCGAGACTGCAAGCTCATGGCGTTTACACGATCCGGGTTAGAAAGCGGTAGAGGATGGCATACCCGGTGTCGAGAAGCCCGAGCTCGGTGTATTCGTTGCGTTGATGCGCCTGGCTCTGCGTGCCAGGGCCGAAATTCACTGCAGGCACGCCGACCGCATCGAAGCGCGCCACATCGGTCCAGGCCTGCTTGGTCTGCACACCGGCGACGCCGCATTCGGCGAGCTTGCGCACTAGCGGATGGTTGGCGTGCGGCCGACCCGCAGGCGAGAGGTCAGTCGCCTCCACTCTCGCTTGTCCCTCCAGCATGGCCGCGAGCTCGGCGACGGCCTCTTCGGGCGTGCGCGGCGGCGCAAAGCGATAGTTGAGGTTCAAATCGAACTCGTCGGGGATCACGTTGCGACCGCGACCGAGCGTCTGCGCGATGGTCGGCGAGATCACCTCCCGAAAGAGATGGCCCTCGACCAGCACGTCGTGCGGAGCGCGCTCGGAGAGCCGCTGCAGAAAGGGAAGCGCTTTGTAGATGGCGTTCTCGCCCTGCCAGGGCCGCGCGCTGTGCGAGGTGCGCCCGCGGAAGCGCACGGTGGCGTGCACCGAGCCCATGCAGCCGAGCTGCAACACGTTGTCGCTCGGCTCGAGGCAGATGGCGAGGTCGAGCGAACGCAGCAGCTCGAAGTGCTCGAGCATGGGCCCGAGCACGTTCTCCGCGAACGGCCCCTCCTCGCGCTCGTAGAACACCAGCGTGAGATCGCAGGGCAGCTTGTCGCGCTCGAGCCGCTCGGCCAGCTCGATCATCAGCGCCAGACCGGACTTCATGTCGGCCGCACCCGCGCCGTACAACCGCTCGCCCTCGATGCGCACCGGACCATCGTGGACGGTGCGCACGGTGTCGAGATGCCCGACGAGGCCGATCTTCGGCAAACCCGGCGCTTCGTGGACGCGCACGACCAGGCTGTCTTGAAAGCGCGTGATGGCGGCAGCGCCGAGGCTCGCCGACAAGCGCGCCTGCACGTGGTCGCACAGCGCGCGCTCTTCGCCGATCGGGCTCTCGATGCGCGTGAGCTCGAACAAGGTGTCGCGCAGCGCCTGAGTGAGCGGCTCGAGCGTCACGCTCATGCCGAGACTCCGAAGTCGCGCAGCGCCGCGTTGAGCGACACCTTGCGGTCGGTCGACTCCGAGCGCTGACCGATGATCAGCGCGCACGGCAAGCCGTACTCCCCCGCAGGGAACTTCTTCATGCGCGTGCCCGGCACCACCACCGAGCGCGCCGGCACGTGTCCGCGCATCTCCTTGGGTTCGGGACCGGTGACGTCGATGATGGGCATCGACTTGGTGAGCACCACGTTCGCGCCGAGCACCACTTCACGACCGACGCGCACGCCATCCACCACCACGCAGCGCGAGCCGATGAACGCGCCGTCTTCGATGATCACCGGCGTGGCTCCGGGCGGCTCGAGCACGCCGCCGATCCCGACGCCGCCCGCGAGATGCACGTCGCGACCGATCTGCGCGCACGAGCCCACGGTGGCCCAGGTGTCGACCATGCTGCCTGCGCCGACGTAGGCGCCGATGTTCACGTAGCCCGGCATCAGGATCGCGCTCGCCTCGAGGTGCGAGCCGTAGCGGGCTGTGCCTGGAGGCACCACGCGCACACCTGCCACGTCGAGGTCCTTCTTGAGCGGGATCTTGTCGTAGAACTCGAAAGGCCCGACGCTCATCTTCTCCATGCCGCGCAGCGCGAAGTAGAGCAGCACCGCCTGTTTGATCCAGGCGTGCGTGGTCCAGTCGCCGTCCGGAGTCTCGGGCGGTGTCGCCACCCGGAGCTTGCCCTTGTCGAGCTTTTCCAACGTGTCGAGCACCGCGTCGCTGTGCGTCTTGCTCTTGAGCAAGCTGCGATCCGCGAACGCAGCCTCGATGAGTTCCTGGGCCGTCTGCGTCATGGCGCGGTCATAGCAGGCGCACGGGGCGCCGTCACCTGCACGCGTCGAGGCCCGAAAGCACGGGCTTATGGCTCGATCAGGGGCAAATCGCCGCGCTCCGCCGCAAGCGCGTTCCAGCGCTCGACGAGGCTGCGGTAGCGCGCCGCGTACTGCTCTGGCGCAAGCAGCGGCAGGGCGCGCAACGCGTCGACCTCGCGCTTGAGGCCAAGACACAGCGAACGTGCGAGGCCGAGGCTGTCGGCCGAGACTGACTCGCCCAGCTCGCAACCGAAGCATGCGAGCAGCTCTCGCACCGGCGCCGCGAGCGCCGCATCCCGCGCGCCATCGCCGAGCCCGCGGGCCTCGAGCGCGGGCAACGCCGTCCAACCGCGGCGACGCAGCGCCTTGTTCCAGTTGTGGCGTACGTCCTCGAGCTTCTCGGCGCTGGGTGTCGCACGCAGCAGTGCGCTGAACATCGTGAGCAGCGGGAGCGCCTCCAGCAGCTCGCGAGCGGCCACGGCATCGAGCTCGCTCGATGCCAACGGCGGCAACGCAAACGCGCCGCGTAGCTCGTTCAACGACACGAGCGCCGCGGCGCGGGCTGCTTCGGGGTCCAGCACTGGCGATGACGAGGTCACCGCCGGCGATCCTAGACGGGTTTCAGCGAATCTCGAAGCCGGGGAAGAAGTAGCCGATTTCGAAGGCGGC
>JADGRG010000651.1 GCA_017881145.1 Sandaracinaceae bacterium
ACATGCCCCTCGATCTCGAGGTCGACGGACTTTGGGAGCGCGATGCCCTGCTCACCACGGGGCGCTTCGATGCGGAGAGTGCATTCCACTTTAGCCGTCATGCAGCAGGCTGGGTGAGCACCGGCAATGCGTTTGAGGTCTGGCCGCGCTTTGGCACAGGTCTGCACCAGCAGCCAGTCTTCGGACAGGACGGCGGCTACGTGTCGAGCTTTCACCCCACGCTTCTCGACGCAGCGCTGGGTACGCTGCGTTCGCCGCTCTTCCTACTACAGGGCGATCTGCTCACGTTGCGGGTCGCGGGCGGCCATGATCCGCGGCACCTGCGCGTCGAACTGCTCGTTGACGGTGCGGTGGTGGCGAGCGTCACCGGGCGCAATACCGAGGTGTTCACGCGCACTAGCCTTCCGATCGCGGCCTACCGTGGCAAGCAGGCGGAGCTGCTGGTGCGTGATGACTCTAAGAGCGGTTGGGGCCACATCATGCTGGATGAGGTCGTGCAGTGGACGCGCGACCTCGGTGCGGCCGCGCCCTGACTCGCCTGCCCGGGCGTGCACCGTATGCTGGGTCACGCGGTTGCGCGAGACTCGTTTGCGCTTAGTGAACCCGTGCGCATTGATCACTGCTCACGGAGGAGGGACACCATGCGAGTGGAACAGATCATGTCACGCGTTGTGCAGAGCTGCGGACAATCAGAAACGCTGAACCGTCCGGCGCAGATCATGTGGGAACACGACATCGGCTGTGTGCCAGTCGTGGACGGCGAGGGGCAAGTCGTCGGCATGCTCACCGACCGTGATATCGCGATGGCGGCGTATCTGCAGGGAAGAGCCCTCGATAGCATATGGGCCTCGGAGGTCATGGCCCGACACATCCATGTCTGCCATGCCGACGAGCCGGTCACCGTCGCCGAAGAGCGCATGCAGCGGTATCAGGTGCGGCGGCTACCGGTGACTGATGCCACCGGCATTCTGGTGGGTGTCATCTCGATGAACGACATCGCGCTGGAGGCCGCCCGCGAGAAGAACAACCGCCGGCCTGAAGTCCGCCTCGACGAAGTGGCGTTGACCCTAGCCCAGGTCTGTCAACATCGCGGAGCAGAGGCCATCACGGTCGCGTAGCTTGGCACCGACCTTCAATCCATCTGGCGCGCGCGCTCGTCCAGCTCCTCCCACTCGGTGTCGGTCCACCATTCGCGCTCCAAGCCGTCGCAGCGCACGCCGTAGGCTGGGCAGAGCGCACAGCCTTCTCCGCGAAACACCTCAGGATCCTCGAGCGGCGGGTAGCGCTTCACCAGTTCCTGCGCGCGCGCTCGCGCGTCGAGCTCTTCGGCGCTGGCCGGTCGGGCTTGTAGCTCTCTGACGGAAGAGCGTCGCAGACGGTCTTCGCCTTCGGGAAAGATCACGGAGTTTTCGGCGTCGATGTGGTGCCAAAGGCCGTGCGAATAGCGGCGCGCCAGGTCGTGCAGCGAAGATTTCTCTTCGGCTTCGAGGCGCTCGGTGCAGAGCAGCGGCGCGAGCGCGTCGAGCAGCACCGCCAGCTCGCGATGCTCCGCTCTGATGACCGCGATGGGTCCGTGGTCGATGGGCAGGCCGGCCTCGCGCACCAACGCAGCGAGAAACACGTCTTCTTCGCGCGCGTGATGGAAGTGTCCCGCGTAGAGCCGAAAGAAATCGACGAAATCCTGGGCATCCGCGGTGCCGACCCCGTCTCGGATGCGGGCTTGCACGAAGCAGCGCAGTGAACCGAGCATCGTGTCGATCAGCGCGTGCTCGGCCATCAGTTCTTCGACCAAATGCATCGGCCCTTTCTAGCACGAATGGCCCTGTTGCCCGGTCGCGCCCGATGCCGTGGCTGGCTGCTCCCGGGTGGCGTGCTCGACGCGCGTGCATAACTGGAATTTGCTGTGGAACATGCATCCCTCTTGGCCGAAATCCGAAAGCGCACGGGCCTTGCCCAGGATCCGGAAGCTCAGCGTCTACTCACGTCGACCCTGCAAGCGCTCGGCAGCGCGTTGATGCTGCAAGATCGTGAGCGCTGGGCTTCGTATCTGCCCACAAGTCTGCAGCAGGCGTTGCTGCAAGCCGAATACGCGGGGCCGCTGGCTGCGCACGCAATTTACGCTCGCGTGAGAGCCACAGAGGGGGGCTTCTCTGGCGTTGCCATCGAGCACGCGCAAGCCGTGATCTCTGCGCTCGCCGAAGCCCTCGACGCCGACGATCGCGCGCTGCTCGCACGGCACTTGCCGGATGAGATCGCAGCGCTGGTGCGGCAGCCGGACAAGGCTCACGCGGTTCACGCGCCGCACCCGCGCACACCGGCACCCGAACGCGTGAATGCCGAGACCAACCTCGGTGCGGCGCGTCCTGGAAGCCGCCATCCCCTCGCGGAAGCCGTGCCCGGGCGCGCTCAGCCAGGCTCCGTCGCTGACTGGGACGAGAGCCGCACGGCACAGAGCCTCGCCACCGCCCACGAGGAACGCGCAGCCGACACGCTCGCCGCGGGTGCAGCCGGCAGCACGCGCGGCCTCCGCACGAGCAAGGGATGAGACTGCGACCCGGCGCGTCGAGAAGGTAGCTGCACGCTAGCGTTGTAGGGCGGCGGTAGCGGCTGCGCACATCGCGCCCACGTCTTGCGTGATGTCGCCCACCAGCCAGCCGCGCAGGCAGAGATAGCCCGGGTCCGACTTCGACTGCCAGTGCACGCCGCCCACGTGGTTGATTCCGCCGGCGGACGCTGCGAGTGGCTTCAGCAACGCAAGCTGCTGGTCCGGTTGGGTGCTGCCGAGCGCGAGAGCAGCGAATGCGGCGCAGTTGGCATCGAGCTCGGCCTGTGTCAGCGCCACCGGGTCGCTGTGATTGGACACCGGCACAGGCCGAAGGCTCGCGTCTGCGCGTCGGCCGAGCTCGGAGTAAAGGCGCAGCGGCCGTCCGTCCGCGCCGTGGCAATCGAGACTTCCGCATGCGAAATCGAGGTACGTCTGCACATGCGTCTGCAGTACGACGACGTCCCGTGGCGTGATCTTGTCGAGGCTTTGCCCCGCAGGCGCACACGCGCCCAGAGCGATCAAGAGAACGCAGCCCGCCGGTCGCAAGCCCTGCGTCATGGTGTGCTCTCCATTGCGAACACTCGGCCGTTGCTGCCAGCGCCGAGCTTCTTTGCGTGGCAGTTGGCGCAGCTGGTTTCGCGCCAGATCAGGCTTCGCATCTTCTGTTCGACCGAACCCGTCTTCACGCTCACGCGCAGAGGGAACTTGAAGCCCGCCGGCACGACCAGAGAGCCTTCACTGCTGCCGCGGAAGTTCCCACCACTTGTGACCACGAAGAAGTTGCCCACGCTATTGGTCACCGCGGTGACGGTCTGGCCGTTTGCGTCTTGGATGATGACATGCGCGCCTCGTTGTCCGGCGTCATCGGTAGGCGACTGATACACCGTGCCGGCCAGCTCGAAGGTAGGGTGGTCTTGCCACCACAGAGGCCCGTGGCAGTCCGTGCATGGGAAACCCGCGCGATGCAGTGGTCCCGTCTGGTGGCCTCCGGTGTCCGGGCCGAGGTCCTTGGCGAGCCGCTGCTCGGGGCTGACACCGATGCAAGCCCCCAGGCACGCGCAGAGGAGACTCGCGCATACGACCCTGCGCAGGCTGCCGATCACGGTGTCCACGCGATGCCTCCTTGCCCGACCAGCGAGAGCTCGTGGTCGAGGTAGATGAAGTCTGTGAAGCGCGTGTACATGCAAGAGAGCTCGAAGTAGGCGGTGATGGGCGCGGTGTGTAGCTCGATGCGCGCGCCAACGGTGCCGGTGTAGTAAGGCGAGAGCTTGCGATCGACCGTCCGCCAGTGCGGCACTTCGTCGGCCTGCGCCACGACATACTTGCTCTTGTAGAAGTAGGCAGCGGTCTGCTGGTAGCCGCGGGTGAAGAGGTCCAGCATGAAGAGCTCGCTCAGCGTCTTGTAGAACGAGAGCTCCAGTGTGTTGGCAGCGAGGTTCCAGGTGTCGATGTAGAAACGATAGTCGGCGCGCAGCGACGCATCGAGGCTGTCGAGATAGTAGAGCCAGCGTAGGCCAAGCGCGTTGCGCAGGCGCGTGCCGGGCACTTGCTCCGGCGGGCGCGAGGCCAAGCGATACTGATTGAAGGTCGACAGGTTGAGCGCGGTTCCCTCGGCCTGGGCGCGCGCCAACCCAGCGGCGTCGAAGAGCGGCACGAAGCGGTAGACCTTGGCCATGTAGCCGTCTTGCTCGGTCAGAGAGTAGATGCCGCGCAGAATCATGCGCTTGCTGAGGTTCTGCGTGAGGCTAAGGTCCACGCTCTGCGTGGTCAGCGAGCGCGAGAAGACCGAAAATGACGTGCCGTGGCGGCCGATGCTGTCTAACGTAAGCTGATAGTTGGCCGAGAGCACGGTGTCCGCGCCACCCAATCGGGTCTGTACGCCAGCGCCGATGCCTTGCGAGTGGTAGTCAGGCTCGGTGGAGTAGCGGTAGTTGAGCGATGGCAAAAGCGAGCCGATCTCGTGGGAGACGGCGAAGTTGGCCTCGCTGCGCACCTCGCTGAAGCGCTTGGACGCGGCCGCGACTACGTCGACCGAGGCCGCGCTGACGGCGTCCACCACGCCAGTCGCCGACAGCTTGCCGCCGCCTTCACCGAACTTGTGAGCGACGCCCATTTGGCTGGTGACCACCACCACGTTGTCCGTGTCGGTGTAGACGGACGAATCGGACGAGAGAGTCCACGG
>JADGRG010000652.1 GCA_017881145.1 Sandaracinaceae bacterium
GGCCTGCACCACCCCATAGTCCGGGCGCGCCAGCCAGGTGCGGACGGTGGGCTCTTCCAGGGTGCGCAGCAGCGTTTCCTGATGCGCGTAGCGAACCCGATGTGAGATGTCGAGCACGACATAGTCCGCGCCGTGATCGGGTGGCGGAGGGCGACGCAGGTTCGGGCGCTCGGCGAGGTGCGCCAGCAGTGGCTCGGGCGCTTGCACCGAGGCGCTGGCAGGAATCGCGGCCACGATGCGAGCGGCTTGTCGGCTGTAGCTGTCCCACACGAAAGCGCTGCGCTCGAAGTCGCGTGACCAGGGCAGCCCACCGGCCCATGCGGTCGCGCCGAATGCCGCCATCAGCAGCAAGGTCAGCCCCGCCAGCTCCATGCGACGGTGCCCGCCCCAGCGGCCAAGCAGCACCACCCCGTCCAGCGCGGCGACCACCAGCATCGGCACCGCGGGTGTCAGGTAGTGCGAGTCGAGCGCGGTGGTAGTCGGGAAGATCGAGATCAGGTTGATCGCGAACACCGGCAGCGCCGGCAGGAGCCAGCGCGCGCCGAGTAGCGGCAGAAGCCCGAGCGGCAGCAGAATCCTCGGTAGATACGAAAGCCGCACCGGAGCCAGGAAGTGCGAGAGCACGAGCGTCGGGTCGAAGAAGAGCGCATGCAGGATGCCGAACGGAGAGCCGCCCCACTTGCCGAAGTGCAGGTCGAGGCTGCCATGCGCCGGCCAGTAGAGCGGACGCAAGACCAAGACGTGTAGCGCCAGGTAGCCGAGCGCGATCGCGGTCACCACAGCACCGGAACGACGCAGCGCAGGCCCCGACCAGAGTGCCAGCACGCCGAGCGGCACGGTCAGCAAGGCGAAGTCCGCGCGACACAAGAGCAGCGCCACGCTCGACACCACCAGCGCCACGCTGGCGCGCCGGTCGAGCGCGTCGAGCGCGATTGCCAGCGGCAGAAGCCCGAGCGAGCCCGGATGAAATTCATAGCTCGCGACGTGCGCGAGGTTTGGATAGAGCAGAAAGCCGAGCGTCGCTGCCAGCGCGCCGACATCTCCGAAACGTCGAGCGCCGATCTGCGCGAGCGGCAGCGCCGCCAGCCCGAAGGTCAGGCCCTGCGCAAAGAGCAGCACCGGCACCGTGCCAAAGAAACGCCCCAGCATCCCCAGCGGCCAGAGCACGAAGGCTGCGTGCACGCCGAAGAAATGCGCGTCGACGATTGGATCCCAGAAGTCGCCGTGAGCCAGGCCCCAGGCTTCGCGCGCGTAGAGCGCCAGGTCGAAGGTGTGATTGTGGAAGCTCGCGTAGCGCAGCAGCGCTTCGATGGTGGTCAGGGCGGCGAAACCGGAGCAGAGCGTCCAGATCGCGATGCGCGTGCGCCAGCTCATGGCTTCCAGCATAGTAGCTGGCATGCGCGGCCTCTACGCCATCATCGATCCCGAGCAATGCGAAGGTCGTGAGCCGAGCTGGGTGGCGAGCGAGGTCCTGCGTGGTGGCTGTGCTGCGCTGCAGCTTCGCGCCAAAGAGCTCGACGACGACGACTTCCTCGCGCTGGGCCGCCATCTGGTGCGCCTCTGCGAGCGGGCGAACGTGCCTTTCTTCGTCAACGACCGCGTCTGGCTTGCACACGAGCTCGGCGCCAGCGGTGTGCACCTGGGGCAGGGCGATATGCCGTTAGCAGCTGCGCGTCAGCAGCTCGGCACGAGCATGAAGCTCGGCCTTTCCACGCACACGCTGGATCAAGCTCGGCACGCCGAAGCTGCAGGCGCCGACCTGATTGGTTTTGGCCCCGTGTTCGAAACCAAGAGCAAAGCTGTAGCCGAGCCGGCGGTGGGCCTCGCGGCGCTCTCTGCCGTCTGCGCTGCGCTGCGCATCCCGGTCGTGGCCATCGGTGGGATCAGCGTCGAGACAGCAGCCGAGGTCGCCGCCACTGGTGCGCCACTGGTGGCAGTCATCCGAGCGATCTGTGCCGCCAGCGATCCCGAGCGTGCGGCCAGCGTGATCCACCAAGCCGTGCACGGCACATGAGCACCCAGCGTCCGTCGACGGACGAGCTGCTGGATGAGCTGAGCGCGCTCTATCGCGAGGTCGATGCGCTCTACGCGCTCTGGAGCTGTCCGGGCACCACCGAGTGCTGTCGCTTCGGCATCACCGGCCGGCAGCCCTACGTGACCTCCATCGAAATCGCGGCGATCGAACACGCCATCGGACGTCGCGGCGGGCCACTGCGCCCGAACAAGCGCGCCTTGCCGCTGCATACCGATGCCGCCCAGGAGCGCGCCTGCGGACTCTTGGATCGCAACGGTCGTTGCAGCATCTACGCCGACCGACCGCTCGGCTGCCGCACCCACTATTGCGAGCGCGCCGCTCCCGGGCCCGGCCCAAGTCGCGAGGTGCTGCGAGACCTCGTCCGACGCCTGCAGGAGCTGGCAACACGCCACGAGATGGGCGGAGACGCCGCTCGACCGCTAGAACGCGTACTTGACGAGTAGCTTGCGTCTCTAGAGCGACACTTTTTGACAGCCCCGTAGAGATGTATCGACCCGGGCTCTTTGACGGCGTATATACTTGGGTATATACTTTGTAGTATGGCAGCTCGAGCAAAGATCTTTCAGAACGGTGGTAGTCAGGCCGTCCGACTCCCGAAGTCCTGCAGGTTCGGCGACGACCAGCAGGAGGTCCTCGTCCACCGTGTCGGGCGGCGCGTGATTCTTGAGGCCTCCGATGAGTGGTCCAAGGACTTCCTAGCTTGTCTCGGAGCGTGGTCCGAAGAGATCGAACGGCCGTCTTCTCGCCGCATCGCAAAGCTCAAGGATCCTTTCGAATGACACCGCGATTCATGCTCGACACCGACAGCGTGAGCTACGCGCTGCGGGGCCAGGGTGATGTCGGCGCGCGCATCATTGCGCACCGACCGTCAGAACTCGGCATCAGTTCGATTACGCTCGCAGAGCTTCGGTACGGCGCGGAACGGCGCAAGTCCCGCAAGCTCCATCATCTCATCGACGCATTTACAAGCAACGTTGCGGTACTACCGTTCGACGAGGCGTGCGGTGCGCACTTCGGGAAACTCGCCAGCGAGCTCGTCGCCCGAGGCACACCCATTGGGGATTTCGACACGTTGATCGCCGCGCACGCGATGCAGCTTCGCTTGACCCTCGTGACAAACAACCTCAAGCACTTCACGCGAGTCGATGGCCTGAAGATCGAGAGCTGGGCGTAGGCCCAATGCCGATCAGTTAGCGGCCAAGAGGCCGAGATAATTCGGGAAATCCGAAACCGCTTCTAATCTGGCGCAGCTACGTGCACGCTGACGCGATCTTCGCAGGCGGTCGTGTGTTGCTAGCTGACCGGCATTGCACCAAGGTCAGCGAAGCCGAGCTCATGCAGAAGCTCTGGAAC
>JADGRG010000653.1 GCA_017881145.1 Sandaracinaceae bacterium
CCGTCCGCTGGCAGCATCACCGCTGCGCCGTCCACCGAAATCCGCACGTTCGCCGTCGGCGGCGACACCTGAAGCACGACGCGGGAAACGTATTGCTGCGCCTTGCGCAGGAGCTCCTCGGTCGCCGCACGCAGCGCGCCGGTGATCGGCTTCACCTGCGAGGCGAGTGCCTGTTGCAGGTGTGTGAGGCTTGCGACGTAGCGCCGCAGCTCGTACTCCGCCATGGCCATGCCGCGCAGCGTGCGGGCGTTGGGCGAGAGCGCGTGCGCCTGGTTGAAGAGCGCGAGAGCTTCCTCGAAGTTGTGCGCTTCGTATTCGCTCAGCGCCTGATCGATGGCGGCGTCGTAGCCGGCGTCGGCGGTTTCTGCTCTGGGCTGCGCCGGCAGCGCGACGGCCTGCGCGCCAGCCCGCGCTGCCAGCAGTCCGACCAACGCCACACCAGGCTGCTCGTGCTAGCTCGAAATCGCACCCCAACCTCCAGCCGCGCTCTGCGGCCCTACCCTAGAGAGACGGGCCCAGCTTGGCCGCCGTCAGACACAAATGGCGCTCAGCATAGTGAGCCTGCGTTAGCGGCAAACTCTGCTGGTGCGGCGGTGGGTGTCAAGGGGATGTGCCGAGCAGCGCGGCGGGCGGCTGCACGGCGATTGGGATAGCGCAATTACGCGGACCGGCTCGGTGACGGTTTGGTGAAGCGCAGACCGTCCGGGCGCTGCCGCGTCAGACAATGCATCAAGTACGGACCGTCCCCTTTCCGTCCTTTCCGTCTTCAACCAGCTGTTATTGCTTCAGCTCGCCGATGGCTTGGTGCACGGCCTCGAAGAGCGGCTGCACCTGCGCCACTTCCAGACACGAGAACGCCACGCGCAGGTCGGTAGGCGCCGTGCAGATGAGGCCCGCCCCGTGCTTGTCGAGCAGGTGCAAGCGCAGCTTCTCTGCGTCCACGCCCTTGACCTTGATCAGCATGAAGTAGCCGCTGTTGAAGGGATACACATCCCAGCTCGACTTGAAGCGAGCCTCGTTCGCCACCCGGTAGCATTCCTTGGCACGCGCTTCGAGCAACGCGTGCTTCTGCTTGCGCTCATCGCCGATCGCCGGCGAAGCCAAGGCTTTTTCCACGAGCGACTGCGAGATCATCGGGCTGTTCGAGATGGCGCTGCGAATGGCGGAGCGCGCCTTGGCGTCGAGCACATCGAGCGCAGCCTGCGCGTTTTCGGTCTGGCCCAGGCCGAAGGTGATGAAGCCGCAGCGCAGGCCCCAAACGAAGAGCTCCTTGGTCGCGCCGTCGAGCTTGAGAGGCAGGAGGTTCTTGTGCAGGTTGGTGAGCTGGCCGAAGAGTGACTCGGTCATGGACTTGCCACCGAGGTGGTAGAAGAGACCGAAGTAGGCGTCGTCGCAGATCACCACCAGCTTCGTGCCCGCCTCTGCTTGCGCCTTGAGCGCACGCACGATGCCCTGCCCTTCTGCATCCGTCGGCATGTAGCCGGTGGGGTTGTTGGGGAAGTTCAGGATCACCGTCAGCTTCTGCTTATCCTTGGCTTGCGCACGCAGCGTGCTGGCAAAGCCTTCGACGTTGAAGCCACCGCCCGCGAAGAGCGGGAAGGTCACGATGCGCGCTTGCAGGCGCGTCTCGTAAGTGAGGCTGTAGTTGTCCCAGAGCTGATCGGGCGCAACCACCACGTCGCCGGGATCGAGGAAGAGATCACCGGCCAGCGCGAGACCGTGCGTGATGGCTTGCGTCACGATGGGCAGGCCGAAGCTCTTGCCCTTCATCGAGGGGTTCTCGGCCAGGAGCTTGTCGCGCCAGAGCTCGCGCAGCTTCTGTCGACCGCTCGGCGGTGCGTAGTTGTAGGCCTCGTCAGGGGTCAGTCCGGAGAGCTGCTTGTGGATCGAAGGCAGGTACATCGGCGCGTCGCCTTCGGTGGCGATGCCGATGGTCGCGTTCCAGCGCTTGGCCTTGGCTTTGGCTTCAGCTCCCTGGGCGAGAATGCCCTTGGGGAAATAGAGCCGCTTGCCCAGTGCCGAAAGCATCGAGAAGACTTCCGGTGCGGCCTTCTCGAGCGCCTGGTTGAGCGCTTGCGCCAGTGGATGCAGCGTTTCGGTCATGACAGTCCTCGTTCCTGCTTGGGCCCTGAACGAGGCGCAGTGTAAAGAGGGCCGCCCCACATGCAACCGCTTTCGGCGCGGGCTACCCGGCTCGACCCGCGTCGACGCAGGCAAGGCAGCAAGCTGCCGGGACGGAACCCGGGGGGCCGTTCCGGCTGACGCGGCTAAGCGGATATGCGGATATGCGGGGCCTATGCGCTGGCTGTGGCGGGCGCGGCCGCCGGAGCGGCCTCTGCCACTGCCGGCTTGAGGGCGATCTCGTAGCTGGTCTTGGTGCCGATCTCTTCGAGGCGCGTCAGCACGTACTTCGCGCCGAGGCCCTGCCCGAGCGAGACGTAGCCAAAGCGCTGCGCCTTGCCCTGGAGCAGGCTCTGCGCGCCCATCGCGCCGATGAAGCCGGTCACGATATAGAGCGACGTGCCGTGCAGCGTGGCGCACGCGTCACCGGAGGCACCCTGCGCTCGCACCGTGATGACAAAGCGTCCTGTCTCGGGCTCCTCGGCCGGAGGATCCTTCTTGAGCTTGAGCACGAGCGCGTCGCTCCACTTGTCCAGCGTGTCGCCCGGCAGAAAGCGCGCGAGCTTACTCCACGCCTTGAGGCCCGGTGCGGCGCGGGCCATGTCGTCCGAGGCGAAGAGCGTCTCGCAGTTGGTCACGCGTGGATCGTCCATGAACGCGGTGACTTCGCCAGCACCGATCGGCACAGCGCCGCGCAGCCCTGAGCTGCCGGGGATGGCGACGCGTCGAACCTGTCCGGTCGCGAAGACATGCAGGTTGCGTTCGACGATATCGTAGCCGGGCCGACGAAGGACGCGGACCATGGACTGCAGCGAAGCAACGGTCTGCAGCGACGGCGGCGCATAGGTCACGCAAACGCTGCTGCGCTCGCCAGAGCTCTCCAGACACACCTCGGCAGCGGCTGTTCCAGGAGC
>JADGRG010000654.1 GCA_017881145.1 Sandaracinaceae bacterium
CCGAAGGGAAGATCCGTGCCCTCCGGATCGAGCCAGTAGACGCGGTCGATGTCGATCGCGAACACGGCCAGGTGCACGTAGCGAGAGCCGTGGGCCGCGGCCAGCGCGCGGTCCATGATGGTCGGCAAGCCGAGGCTCTCCTGCGCCGGTGTGAGCCTGGGTAATGCGCGTTTGCCCTTCATGTTGCTCCTGTCTCGACCAGGGCCCGCACGCTCTCGGCGCTGACACCGAGCACGCGCACCACCTTCGACTTGCCGTGCTCGCCCTGCTTGATGCTGACAGCGCGCTTGGGGACACCCAAGGCTTTAGCCAGGAGCTCACATAACGCAGCGTTGGCCTCGCCGTCCACGGGTGGTGCCGCCAGGCTCACCTTGAGTGCTCTGCCGTGCACACCCGTGATGCTGGACCGAGAAGCTCGCGGCGAGACGCGCACCGAAAACGTCACCGCATCAGCGTCTTCTTTCACATCCAACATCGCGGCGCATTATGGGGGCAAGCCCGCTTTTCGTCGATGCCGACTTGCCGGAACCTCCGCCCGACCGGGTCCCCGAGCCAGAGCCCTCGCGCTCGGCTCCGATGTGTTCTAGATCGCTGCCCAAGGAGTCTTCATATGGCGGGCAAGTTGCAAGGCAAGCGGGCGATCGTGACAGGCGCAGGCAGCGGCATCGGCCGAGCCAGTGCGCGCTTGTTTGCAGAGCAGGGAGCGAAGCTCTTGATCGCCGACTGGAACGAAGAGAGCTTGGCCGCGACCCAGCAGCTGATTGAAGCTGACGGCGGCCATGCGCTGACCATGAAAGCCGACACCGGCAACGAAGCCGACGTGAAGGCCTTGGTCGGACGTGCGCTCGCCGAGCTCTCGGGGCTGGAAGTCTTCTTCGCCAACGCCGGCATCAGCGGCAACGCCTGGACCCTCGAAGACACCAGCTTCGAGGAATTCCAGAACGTGCTGCGCGTGAACCTGCTCGGACCGTTCCTGGCCATCAAGTACGCCTCGCCGCACATGGCCCAGCAGAAAGCCGGCTCGATCATCTGCACCGCGTCGGTCGCGGGCATCCGCTCAGGCGCTGGCCCCATCGCCTACAGCGCGAGCAAGGCAGGCGTGATCAACCTCGTGCAGACCACGGCCAACGGTCTGCGCGGCAGCGGCGTGCGCGTGAACGCCATCTGCCCGGGCCTGATCGAAACCGGCATGACCCAACCCTTGTTCGACGTGGCGCGCGCACGCGGCAAAGAGGACAGAATCGGCCAGCTCAACCCACTGCTACGCGCCGGCCAGCCCGAAGAGATCGCCAGCGCCGCACTCTTTCTCGCATCTGACGACGCCTCGTACGTGAACGGCCAAGCGCTGGTCGTCGACGGTGGGCTGACGAGCTCGCTGCCGGTGGTGCTGCCGCGGAGTTGAGGCAGGAGCGTGAGCGGGACAGCGGTGTTGGTGAGAAAGGCTGACCAGGCGTCCGGCCTTCAGCTCTCGGGCAGAAGCCGAAGCTCGTAGAGCAGCTCGATCGCGGTGAGGCCGAGCGCGACGCCGGCGCCGTCGATCGTGCCGATGGCATAAGCCACGTCGGCCGATTGTGCTCTGACCTCGAGGGAACGATCTCCGAAGACTGACTCCACGTCGTGTCCCGCAGCCAGGAGTGTCTCCAACGCGTCGCGGATGGAGAGTGTCAGGTCGTCGTCCGTGGACATCGTGAGAAGCTACGTCACCGGCGCCCCGTTGAGAGCTCCCGTTTCGAACGAATTGAGGCTACTCGCTGTCGACAGCACACGCCTCGACCCTTCACTCTTTGGCGGATGGCCAAAGCGCTCGCAGATGGTGTGTACGAGCACCTCGTGACGCGAGAGCTGGCTCGGTCCCTCGACGCGCTAGAACCGACTCGCAAGCGCGACGTTGACGCTCTCGATCCTGCGGACGCGCACTCGGTGCTGGCTCGGCACCTGGCAGCCGAGGTGGCGAAAGCGCTCGACGCGGTTGCGGAGACGGACCGGCCCCACGCGCAGGTGGAGATCGTGAACCGCCTACTGCAGGAACTGCGCGGGTTGGTCCCAAAGGCGAGCGAGTCGATCGATGACGGAGTCGTCGAACCGCCAGGGGAACAGCTGCGGGCCATCTTCCGCGGCGCTGCCCCACAGCGACCGCTGAGTCCCCTGGCATCCAGCACGCTGCTCACGCGCAACCGCGCCGAACCGACCCTCGGGGTGGAGCTGTCGCGCGAGATCGAATCTGCGGATCGCATCGACGTTCTCATGGCCTTCGTCACGACCGGCGGCGTGCGCGCACTGCGTGAAGCGCTGGAGCGGTTTGCAAGCCGCGCTGGTAGAGGTACCAACGAAGCGGAAGTTCCACGTCTGCGCGTGCTCACCACTGTGTTCACCGGCACGACCGAGGTGAGCGCCGTCGAGTCATTGGCAGCTTTACGGGGCGCCAGCGTCAAAGTGTCGTACGACGTGAGGCGTACGCGACTGCACGCGAAAGCGTGGTTGTTTCACCGCGAGACCGGGCTGCACACGGCTTACGTCGGCTCTGCAAATCTCACCGCCACGGCGCTCGGCGCCGGGCAAGAGTGGATGGTGAAGGCGTGCGCGGCCGATTTGCCGCATGTGA
>JADGRG010000655.1 GCA_017881145.1 Sandaracinaceae bacterium
AACACGTGTTTTCGGCATGCCTTGTCACCCACGGGGTGACAGAGGCTGTTGTTTGCGCGCGGTGCGCGGCTGATCTCGGTGTAATGTTCTGCCGCAATGCCAACTCGACCGACCCTGCGAATCCACCTGCTGCGACCCTCACTTGCGGTGCTTCCACGCTATGCGAGCGAGCGGGCGGCGGGGCTCGATTTGAGCGCTGCTCTGGAGGAGCCGCTGACGCTTGGTCCCGGTGAGCGCGTCGCGGTGCCCACCGGCCTGGCCATCGCGCTGCCGCCCGGCCATGAGGGACAAGTTCGGCCGCGCTCTGGGCTCGCGCGCAAACACGGAGTGACCGTCGCCAACGCGCCCGGCACCATCGACGAGGATTATCGCGGCGAGGTCGAAGTCCTGCTCATCAACCTGGGACGCGGAGCTCACGTGATCAACCCCGGCGACCGCATCGCGCAGCTGGTGGTGGCGGAAGTCACGCAAGTCGCGGTGGCGACCGTGGGCAGCGCCGAGGAGCTCGGTTCAACGGGCCGAGGCAGCGGCGGCTTCGGCAGCACCGGAAGCTAGGTACACACCCGCGGAGCAGCTAGTTACCTAGCCGCGGAGCAGCCTACGGCTCTCCGCACCGGCTCTCGGTGCGTGACCGGCGGACCAGCTCGCGCTACGCTCTGACGCTTCGTCGGGAGGTGCCGCTATGCGTGGTCAAAGCTCGTGGGTCCTGGGTCTCTGCATGCTGGTGCTCGGCACCGGCTGTCCTTCCACGCATCCCACGCATCAAGGTCTGCCGACGGGCGCCGCTGATGGCGGCAGCAGCCAAGTAGCCGGCAGCGGCGGGCATGCGGGTGGCACCGTAGACGCAGGCGTTGGCGGCGGAAAGTCCGGCACGGGTGGCGGAGGAGCCAGCGGTGCAGCCGGCGGAAGCACGGGCAGCGGCAAGCACGACGCAGGCGCCATCCTGCCAGGCAGCGATGGCGGTGGAATCAACGACGCGGGCGGCAGCGGCGGCTGCGTCCGCGGTGGCTGCTCCAACGAGCTCTGCACCGAGGCCTCGGCCGACCCGGTGGCCTCGACCTGCATCTACACGGAAGCCTATGCGTGCTACCAGAAGGCCCCCTGCGCACGCCAAACCACTGGCAAGTGCGGTTTCACGCCGAGCCAGACGCTCTCGGACTGCCTGGTTGCAGCACAGGGCGGCGGAGCTCTGAGCTGGTATGAAACCTGCGGCGCGCCTGTCTGCCGCGCCACGCCCGTCGACGACCCGAACGTGCCCAACTGCACGACCGAAAAGGCGGGCGCTGCCTGTTCGACGCAGAGCGCGACCTGCGATCTGGTCAACCCTTGCGGCACCAAGCTCTCGTGCACGAACCAAGATCCCACGAAGTTGGGATGTCCGCGATCGCGGGCACGTTACAAGCGTGACATCGCCTACCTCGACGACGCGCGGCGCGAGCGCATCTACCGAGATCTGCTCTCGATCCCGCTGGCGTCCTACGACTACAAGGACGACCCGAACGCAGCGCCACAACTCGGTTTCATCATGGAAGACATCGAGCCGAGCCCCGCGGTGCGCGGCGACCGGGTGAATCTCTACGGCTACCTGAGCATGACGGTTGCTGCGCTGCAGGTGCAGGCCAAGGAGATCGAGGCACTCCGAGCAGAGGTGCGCAGCCTGCGCGAGCGAGCGCCGACTAGCGCCGCCGTCAGCTGCGAGCCATGAGCCCGAGATCTCGCGCGGAAGCTCTCCAGGAACGCAGGAACGAAAAGGGGACGGTCCGTACTTGATGCATTGTTGGACACTGGCGCCGACGCCCTGAACGACCTGTACGAAGTCGTCGCCGCTAACGGCTGCATTACATCCACTGGTCACTGCCTCTGCCGCCGTGCGCGCTCAGCAACGTGCAACGCAGGCCGGCGGGGGTGATACCGAGCCGGACCCGCTGGACCGCGCGCCGCTAAGACCGGTGTCACCCTCGCAGGCCGTCCAGCCTCGGCGACACGCCCGGCCGCCTCCGCACGCACCACGCGCGAAGTGTCACTCCGTCCCCGCCGCTCACCGCGCCTTCTTCGTCTTCGCCGCCCGCGTCTTCGTAGCGAACAGCTCGCGCAGCGTCGTGGCCCGCAGCACACGCTCGGCGATGCGCTCCACCTCCGCCGCATCCGCGCGCGCAACACGCCTCCTTGCGCTGGCCGAGAGGGGCCCGAACTTGAGCGTGAGCAGCTTCAGCACGATCTCCACGCGGCCCTTGGCCTCACCCTCAGCCTTGCCCTTGGCCTCGCCCTCAGCCTTGCCCTTGGCTTCGCCCTCGGCCTTGCCCTTGGCTTCGCCCTCTGCTTTGCCCTTGGCCTCACCCTCTGCCTTGCCCTTGGCGAAGTAGTGTTTCGCAAAATCACTCTGGTACTGGTACTTGGCTGGGTCCATGGCTTGCAGGGCCTTTCTCGCGGCATGGCTGAGCGAAACGAGAACCAGATCAACATACAGCTGCGCGCGCTCAGCGTCGAGGCCAGCACTGGCGGCCAGCGCGGCCGCGCCGACCTGCGCCGACGTCTCGGGAGCATCGCGCCCGTGTGCCATCACCGACAACACAGCCAGCTCCGGGTCGGCCTTGGCTCGCTCGGCACTCGTGACCACAGGCACGCCCGAGGGACCGAGCACCAGCGGCGTGAAGCGATTGCCGCCGCCGAGCTCGATCGGCTTCGCGCACCAACGTGCCACGGCGTCGTCGTGCGTCACGACCAACAGACACACCGGGCAGTGGATGCGCGACCGCAAGCCCACGGCGTACGCTGGCCACGCGAAGCGCTTGCGCGGGTCCGCGCGCAGCTGCACCTCCAGCACGATGCCCAGCACAGGCTTGCCGTGCAGCAGCAGCACGACTAGATCCGCGCGGTACTCCGCCGGCTGGATATCGGTGAGATTCTCGGAACGGATGCTGACCTCGGTGTAGTCGGGCAGCTGAACCTCGAGCGCGTCACGCAGCAGCTCCGGCGCAAGTGCCGGGCGGTTGCGAAAGAGAAAGACCAGCGCTTCGTGTAGCTGTGAAGGCATGAGTGGGTGCGTCGCGAACGGCGACGATCGCCAGCACGACTGACCCGATGCACTGAGCATGCCGGGCACGTCGTCTTGCGAAATCGCAGGCGTGGAGGCCCACGATCGGCGGCTTGTCGGCCTGCGCCTGGCGGCCGTCAGGTACGCTGCGCTTCGCACTGCACGCGACCGTACCCGCGTCGTGCGGAGCGCAACCCAGCCGGCTCAGCGCGCCTTCTTGGTCTCCCTCGCCCGCGTCTTCGCCGCAAACACCTCACGCACTGTCGCGGCGCACAACACACGCTCGGCGGGCGCTCCACCTGGGCTGCATCCACGCTTGGGCACGCGCTTCCTCGCGCCGGCCGCGAGCGGACCGGACTTTCGCACCAGCAGCGTCCTTACGATCTCGGCACGACCTTCGCCGTTCCCGCAGGCGGCGCACTCCCACGTCACGCCTGCATGCCCCAGCGCGCGCAGCAGGTCTACGCCTCTTCTTCTTTTTCCTTTTCCTTCTCGTCGTCGTCGTCTTCTTCATCCTCGAGAGGTGGCTCGCTACCACCGCTCGGGTCCGCCAGCTTGCGGGTCCAGAGCACGGCGTCGGAGCGCTTGTCGGCAAGCAGCGCGCCCTTGGCCAAGAGGCCTGTCTTGCGGAAGCCGGCGGCGAGGAACGCCGTGGAGAGCTCCAGGTTGTCGACCGGAGCGAATGCAAATGCCGAGACGATCTCCTTGGCCTTGAGGTGCTCGTTGAGCCAGCGCAGGCCGGCCACGACCACGTGCACGTCTTGTTCGGTCTTGGGCACGCGCAGAATCTCGATCAGCGAGTGCCCGAAGCAGTCCTGGAACTCGGCCGAGAGGTAGTTCGGCTTGGCGCGCTTGCCAGTGGCTTCGATGAAGATGCGGGCGGCGTCACGACCGAAGGCATCGAACGCACCGTAGGCTTCGCCGCGCTGGCTCCAGACAGCGTCGCGCGCTGCCTCGGCGGTCTCGACATCGATCACTTTGACGGTCGCGCCCTTGACCGGTTCCTCGATGCCATCAGCCAGCTTCTTGCCGGCGTTGATGGTGCGCTCGGCTTGCCTCTGCGACTCGTCCGAGACCTCGATCGAGGCCGTGCGGTCGCCGATCACGCAACCCACCAGGTGGCCGTCGCTGCGCTTGTAGAAGCCCGGCACTGTGCCCTCGCGCACGAAGCCGACGCGCGTCCAGGAAGAGACCTCGTCCTTCTCGACCAGCATGATGACCTTCTCGACGCCCTCGCGCTGCGCGACCGACTGGATGAAGAGGCGCTTGGCCGGCAAGGCCCCGGCGCGGAAGTCGATCACGCGGATCTGCTTGGTGCGGCGGTTGAGCAGAAGGCAGAGAAACGCGTTGTCAGAGCGGAAGTGCAGCTCCTCGACGATCGGCAGCGAGGCTTCCTTGAGTGCTAGTGCGCGACGAGCCTTGACCATCTGGACCTCATGAACGTTGTGGGCGCGCGCCGAGAAATTGCGGAAGAGGGGTGTTGCATGCGGCCCATCACGGAGCCGCCGCCTGCACGTCTCAGTCTCGCCACGCCCAATACAATCGGCGGAGGTTAATGCCCAGCCTGGCCCGCGTCAAATGCACGAAGAGCCTGGACAATAGGCGCGCAGAACGCACACTTGGGAGGCCGCGAGCCAAGGCCGATTCGTGCGTCGCTGCGCCAGGCTACGGCGGCGATCCCCCGTGGGCTCTGTGAACCGCACGCGCCAAGGTCGACCGCATCTGGGCAAATCCGGTATCGGCAGGCTGCGCTGCCAGCCAACGTTCGACGACGGCTAGCGCACCGTCCTGATTGCCGGTCAGCGACAGGCAGCTCGCCGCCTCGCCGTAAACCATGCGCGCGTTGCCGCCGCTCGGAGCCACACGAGCCAACGCAAACGCATAGTGAGGAAGCGCCTCGGAGCAGCGACGCCGGTCGCTGAGTGCCTTGGCGAGACCGACGTGCACCTGCAGGCTCTGGGGTCGCATCCCGACGGCGCTCTGCCAGTAGCTCACTTCCGTGCGCCACGTGTAGGCCCGGGCATGATTCTGCATTGCGAACACACAGATCACGGCAATCACACCGGCGCTCCCCAGGCGCGAGAGCCGAGGTCTATGGAGAGCATCGAGCGCTAGCGCTAGCAGCAGACACAGCCCAAACAAGGGGACGTAGAGAAAGCGTTCCCCAAAGAGGTTGGGCGAGCGGAGAATGTTGTAGGTCGGCAAGAGCGCAAGGAAGTAGAACGCGATGCCGAACGCGATGCGTGGCGCCTTGTGGCGCAGCCGATAGGCAAGCCAGAGCAGGCCGAGAAGCAGAGCCGCAGCTGTGAGCAGCATCGGGTCGGTGAAGCTGGTTGGCCACGGCAGATAGCTCGCGTCGTAAGTGGCTGCCAAGGAGCGCGGCAGAAAGAGGAGCGTGACGGCGTAGGCCTCCGTCACGATCATCGCACGCAGGACCAAGAGGCCGGGAGCATTGCCGAAGTACGAGACGCTGGAAGGCTCGCACAAGAGTTGACGGATCCCGGCGTAGCCGAGCAGGACCACGCAGCAGACGGCGTAGGGCGCAAGCGAAACTCGTCTTCCGGTGGGTAAGAACACGTCTGCCGCGAGTAGCAGCAGAGGCAGCGTTACCCCGATCTCCTTGGAGCCAAGGGCGAGAAAGTAGAGCAGGCCAAGAACGCAGCACGAACCCAGGGAGAGCGTACCGGCGCGTCTGCGTAGGTAGAACAAGAGCGCAAGAAACATGAAGAAAGCGCAGAGCGCATTCGCGCGGTAAGTGACCAGATACACGACCTCGCCCTGCATGGGGTGGAGCGCGAAGAGAAGTGCACCCAGCGTGCTCGCGCCCGCGCTCGCGCCGAGCTGCAGCAACAAGAGCAAGACCAAACACGCGACCGCAGCGTGGCAGAGGATGTTGACGAAGTGAAAACCCGGCGCGCGCAGGCCGAAGATGGCGTAGTCGATGGCGAACGCTGCCAACATGACCGGGCGGTAGTAGCCGCGGTTGATCGACTCCGGAGGCGTGGAAGTGAAGAAGCTCGCAAGGTTGTGCAGGTCACGGATCGAGGCGTTGTGAGCGAGCATGTAGTCGTCATCGAGGATGAAACCGTTGTCCAGTGTCGGCGCGAAGGTCGCGATCGAGACGAGCAGGAGCAAGGCCATTGGCGGCAGCAGGCGACCCAAGCTGCGGCGAGGCGGGGCTGCGCTTGCAGGGTGCGCAGGCTCTTCTTCCAGGCCGCTGCCGCTCGTCAATCCCGCTTCGCTCATACCGGCCAGAGCAGGATCGCCTGCACGTCAAAGCCGCGTCAACATGCCGGTCAAGAGGCAAGCCTAACGTGGCGACGCGAGTGCAGCGCGCATCGGCCGTTGCTCTCGATTCATACGACAGTGCAAGTGCGCCCTACAGGTACGCGCTGCAGTGACCGGCGGAGAGCAGGCAGGTGTACTGGTTCGGGCTCGGGCACTGCGCGGCGACCGTGCACTCGCAGGTCTCGACTGCCACGCACGGCCCGTAGCAGGAACCCGACACGCTCGGCACTTGGCCGGCGGGGCAGACCGGTTGGGAGATCTTGCAGAGCACCTTGCGGGGATCGCAGAGGTTGGGCGCCGAGGCCGCCGCGCATTCTCCATCGTGAGCGACGCTGACGCCCGCACCGCTCGCCTCGCAGGCACTTGCATAGGTGGTTCCATCGCAGCCGCAGACCGGCGCGTAGATGAGTGTGCAAGCCTGCGGTTTCGACTGACATTGTCCGCCGCCATCAGCTGCACCGCAGCCGCTGCCAGCCGGAAACTCGCAGAACAGCCCGCTCGCGCACGGACCGAGGCCGCGACTGCCGCAAGTCGCGCCTGCAGAGCCGCCACCCACGCCAGCTGCGCCGCCCACACCAGCTACGCCGCTGCCCGCAGAGCCGGTCGTGCCAGCGACACCACTACTGCCAGCTGCGCCGCCCACGCCAGCTAGGCCGCTGCCCGCAGAGCCGCCGCCCACGCCGGCTGCACCGCTCCCGGCCCCGCCGCCTGCAGCGCCGGCCAAACCAGCGCCGCTTCCCGCAGTGCCGGAGGAGGTGCCGGCGGCACCCGCGGCACCAGCATCGGCTTGCCCGGTGGCGGACCGATGCTCCGCACACCCGAAGATCGCTACCAAGAAGAGCGCCGCGACCCAGCTCATGACCGTGCTTTGCATGTGCACCTCGAGCTCACGCTTCCATGATCCGAGGCGGCGCGCAACAGTCTAAGGAGCTGCGCAGAGCGGGTGGGCTTCGACGAGCCGCCCAATGCAAAACGGGGGACCCGTTGGGGCCCCCCGCTTGCGAGGTGTCAGACGCTGTGAACGCTGGCTAGCACTTCACCGCGGCCATCGTCACTTGGCTTCGGCAACCGCCTTGTCGA
>JADGRG010000656.1 GCA_017881145.1 Sandaracinaceae bacterium
AAGCGAGGGAACGCGGCGTCGGGTCGAAGCCGTGCACCGAGACGCCGAACGCGTCGATCAGGCCGCGATCGAAGGAGATGTCTTCCCCCACGCCGAACGAGTAGACGATGGCATCCGCCTGCAGCAGTGCAGGACACACGAAGAAGCCGCCGTAGGAGGTGCCGAAGAAGCGCTTGGCGAGCTCGACGTCCTGCGTCGGAAACGGCTTGCCTCGAAGCAGCGCGCCGAGCCTGCGGAGTGTGTGGTGGAGCATCATCAGCGCACCATGATGGCGAACGCGGCAGCAGCCTGCGCCGTCGCGGGTAATATCGCATGACCTCGGCCCACGCCGCTATTTTGTCTGCCGGCAGGCCCCACGATACCCGGGGCAGCGGTGGTCAAGCGGCGTGCGGGGCGCTAGGGTTCTGCGCTTCGAGAGCGGACAACTCGGGATGCTCAAGGCTCTACGTTTCATCCACGACATGGGCTTTCGCGAAAGCCTTCCGCGCGCGGCCCTGCTCGCGCCGGCGACCGATGCACGCGCGCTGTGGACCGAGGCGCCTGTGCTTGCCGCCGACAGCTTCGACCATGGAATGCGGCCAGAGCTGCGCTTCGACGTCGTCCTCGGCTCCGAAGCGCGCGACGCCATACCGGTGGACCTCGCCACGTGGCTCTCGCGCGTGCTCGCATCGTGCCGCGTGGCCGTGCTCTGCATGACGGGCACACAGCAGGACGCGCTCCAGCATGCGCCAGAGTTCGGACCGATTCGCGAGCGCACGCTGGCGCAGAGCACGTCACCAGGCTTGGTCCTCCTGCGCGGCGACCTGACGTTTCCACTGATCCGCATCGATGACTACCCGACGGGCGTGCGTCCCATCCCAGGCGACATGGGTCCCTTGCACGAAGTGCTGATGCTCTTTGAAGCGCGCAGCATTCCCTACTGGCTCGGCATCGTCCCGGGCATCCTGACCGAAGCGATGTTCGATTTCCTCTCGGGCCTCTCGCACATGATCCCCGTGCAGCACGGCTACGACCATTCCTATCCGAAGATGTCTGCGCGCCTGATCGCCCGCGGCGACCCGCTGAACCAGCGCGGGACGGTCGGAACGTTCAACGAGTTTCGCTGGGACTTCTACCCTGCGATCTTGGACAAGTTGGGGCGCGGCAAGGACGTCTTGGAGCAGCGCCTGCGCCGCAAAGTCCGCGCATATATCCCGCCCTGCAACATGTGCGACCGCGCCACCGCCAAGGCCCTGCGCAACCTGGGCTTCGAGCTCTGCCTGTCGGACAAGCCCGTGCCAGGCGACCACCTGCCGGTGTTGCGTTCAGACTTCTACGGCCGCTCGTCGGACGCGCAGCTCACGAAAGGCGCCGAGGTGATGTGTCTGCACGCAACCTGGGAGGTCGACGTGCAACGCGGGACGGGGCAGAGCGCGTTGCCGGCGTTCCTGGATGCCCTGGTCCTGCAGACACAAAGGAAGCAGCAAGCCATTGATGCGCTCGCGCTGGGACTGGGGCGTCTGCAGTGATGGACAAACATCTGCGACGCGCCTGGACGCTCGCGCGAACGGCAGGCGCGCCGCTCCTCATCAGCCTCGTGCCCGAGCGCTTCGAGGATGGCGCGTGGTCTGGCGTGCCTCGCTTCGATTGGGAGATCCGCAAGGCGCTGCCAGAGATCGTGAGTCTGCGAGTCTCGGTCTTGGCGCGTACGCTCTTGCACTACCTGGCGCTGCGCAGACCGGACGCGGTGGTGATCACGGGCAGCGAGACCTCGGTGCTGGTCCCCGAAGAGTTGCGCACCATTGTCGTGCATCATGGCTGCGCGCAAACGCACTTCGATCGCGACCCAGAATGGCGCGACAAAGGCTCGCAGGCCATCTGCGATGCGCAGCGCGCGATGTATGCGCGGAAGAACCGTTGGTTCGTGGCGCCTTCGCGCTGGACGGCAGAGCAGTTCTCTCACCACTACGCTGTGCCGCAAGCCCAGGTGATTCCGCTCTGGGTCCCAAGCTTCACACGGCCGGCTCGTCCAAGCACGGGGCGCAAGGTGGTCCTGGGCGACTTCCGAAACTTCAACAAGGGTGAAAACGTGATCTCGAAGCTCACACCGCTCGTCCCGGACATCGAGCTGCGGGCGCTCGCTTGCACCTACGAGACACGCCACGCCGCCTACGCGACAGCCGACGCATACATGTGCCTGTCGCTCTCCGAAGGCGCGAGCTACGCGATGTGCGACGCTGAAGCGGGCAGCATGCCCATCGTCACGACCAACGTCGGCAACTGCGAGGAGTTCACCGAGGCCGTCGTGATCGACTGGCGCGAACGCGATGACCCGCGCGTCGTAACGGCAGCGCTGCAGCGCGCGCTGACCGAAGTGCGAGGTCCTTCGTTCTACCAAGGCTACAGGCTCGAAGACTACAGCCGGGCATGGCGCGCGCTGATCGACGAGGTGTATGCCACTGCGAGCCGACCTGCGTTGCGCAGCTGACGACATTGGCTGCGGGCACCGCACTCTCCCGCTCTCTCGACTTCGAGCCTGGACGTGGTAATGCTGGCACGTTCGGTGGACCCGAGCGACGTGTGCAGGAGCAGCGGCACCTGATGGCAGCATCCGAAGAACTGAATGTCTGGATGGACCCCGTCGAGTGGTCACAGATTCGTGCTGCGCTCACGGCCGTCGGACCGCGCCGTTATCTCGAATGGGGCAGCGGCGGCAGCACCCGCGCCATTCTCGACGCCTGCCCAGAGCTCACGGCTGTGGTCTCGGTAGAGCATAACCCCGCCTGGTATGAGCAGGTGAAGGGCCGGATCAACGACCAGCGCCTCACGCTCACCCACGTGCCGGCAGATGTGCCGATGCCCGCACCAAACAAGCAAGCCCAGACCGATTGGGACAACCGAGCCGAGGTCGACGCGACCTTGTATGCCTCTTACATCCGATATCCAGCGACGCTCGGCATGGCCTTCGACGTCGTGTTGGTCGACGGCCGCGCGCGTTGCTTCTGCATGCCCGAAGGCTTCCGGCTCTTGCGACCCGGCGGAATACTGATCTTGCACGACGCGCAGCGGACGGAATACCACACCGCAGCCGCGGCTCTGGGCAAGCCGGTCTTCCTCACTCCCTGGAAGCAAGGCCAGGTTTGCCTGCTTCGCAAAGACGACGCTCGCTGACCATTCAATCCCTGGAGTGCCTGCGGTGCGCATCCTCGTCGTCGCCACGAAAATCCGTCTACCGGGTGCGCACGGCGGCTCCACCCACGTGGGCGAGCTGATCTCGCACCTGCGCCGGCACGGCCCCACGCTCGCGCTCACGCAACGCGGCTCGACGGCTGAGAGCTGTGTCGGCGTGGGCAACGACCTCGGGCATCCCGCGGGACTTCGGCACCTTCTGCCACTGGCAGAGCTGCCTGCCGCGCTGCGAGCAGCGCGCGCCTACCACCCCGACGTCATCTACGAACGCGGTTCGTCGTATGGGCTCGGGGCGATGATCTCCATGGCGCTCGGCGTGCCGATGCTCTGCATGGTGCTCGACGAGCACATCAGCCCGCTCTCACTGCATCGCGCTCGCTACGTCATCGCAACCGACCTCGAACGGATCCCCGCCGCGTATCGCAGCAAAGGCGTGCGCGTGAGTTGGGGCGCGAACACCGAGCTCTTCAACCCCAGCGTCGACGGCGGCCCCGCGCGGCAACGCTTGGGACTCGGCGATGCCTATGTGGTTGGCTACTCGGGTTCGTTCAAGAAGTGGCACGGGCTGGACACACTGGTCGACACAGTGGCCATGCTGCGCGATCTACCACTGCGAGCGATGCTGGTGGGCGACGGACCCATGCGCCCAGTCATCGAGGCAGCCGCCAAGCGCGCAGGCGTCGAGGACCGCTTCGTCTTCACGGGATCGGTCCCCTACCCCGAAGTGCCAGCGCTGCTCGCAGCAGCCAACGTGACGGTCGCACCCTTCGACCCGTCACAACATCCCACGTCGAGCCGCGAACGCTTCGCGCTCGATCCACTCAAGCTCTTCGAATACTTCGCGCTCGGCAAACCGGTGATCACGGTTCGGACCGCCAACATCGAAGCGCTTTTCCAGGACGGCAAGCAGATCACGCTCGTGCCACCGGCCGATGCGACCGCGCTCGCAGCTGCGATTCGCTGGCATATCGATCATCCGGCAGAAGCCGCCGTTCGTGCAGCAAGAGGCCGCGACAAGGTCCTCGCGCATCACACCTGGGATGCGCACGCGCGACACTTGGTCTCCCTCTTCGAAACCATGTGCGGGGAGAAGTCATGAAGGTCGCCTTCGACGCGCGCTATCTGAATGGCCCCGTGAGCGGCATCGGCACCTACAAGCGCAACTTGCTGCAAGAGCTGCTCGCGCTCGATCCCTCACTCGAGCTGGTGCTGGTCACGCGCAAGCCAGGCCTTGCCGCCTCGTTCGACGCAGAGCGCTGCACGGATCTCGTCTTCAATGTCGAGCCGCGTTCGCTGCGAACCATCGTAGGCTTGCCTCTTCGGTTGCGCGGGCTCGGAGTGCAGCTCTTCCACGGCCCGTTCAACATCTTGCCGTCCAATCTTCCGGTGCCGTCGGTAGTCACGCTGCACGACATCATGCAGCTGCAGAATCCGGCGAACATCTCGCGCCAATGGTCGGTGCAATGGACCGCCGGCCTCTTCTGGCGCGAGCGCATCAAGCACGCGATTCACCACGCAACCCGCATCTGCACGGTGTCAAACGCCACGCGCGACGCCATCCTCGAACGCTTCGAGGAAGTGGATCCGCAGCGCATCGTGGTCACGCCGCTGGCAGTAGACCCTGAGCTCTGCCGCGCCATCGATCTTGCCGAAGCGCACCAGCGCGTTGCAGCGGCGACCGGACATAGCGGCCCCTTCGTGCTCTCGGTGGGCAACGAGTCGCCGCACAAGAACCATCACCGAGCGATCCGCGCCTTCCTCGAAGCCTTCCCCGAGCGCGACGACCTGAAGCTCGTAATCGTGCGGCGGCTCTTGCGCCACGACACGCGCCTGCTCGCATTGCTGGCCGACGAGGCCGTGCAGCGACGCGTGATTCTGCTCGATGCAGTCGACGGTGAGACGCTGCGCGCGCTCTACAGCACCGCCGAGCTCTTCTTCTTTCCCTCGTGGGTAGAAGGGTTCGGTCTGCCGATTCTCGAAGCCATGGCCTGCGATTGCCCGGTCGTCACGAGCGACAGGAGTGCGCCTGCCGAAGTTGCAGGTGACGCTGCACTCACCGTCTCGCCCTTCGACGTGCCAGCCATGGCGCGCGCGCTGCGCGAAGCGATGGCGCCTGCCCGGCGCAAAGCGCTCGTCACCGCAGGACGCCAGCATCAGCGGACCTTCCAGTGGCGCAGCTGCGGCGAGGCGACGCTGCGCGCCTACGCAGAAGCCGTGGGTTAGCGGCCTACCCGCCAGTTGTCGCCCGTAGGCGATTGTGGTAGTGGCACGGCGCTTCGAAGCTCGGTGTGTCCTCCCAACCGCGTGTTGTCCCGACTATGCCCAACTCAACTCGTTCTTCGATCGCGCCCCACAAGGGCAAACTTCTGGTCCTCACGCCCGGCATGGGCGCCGTGGGAACCACGTTCATCGCTGGCGTCGAAGCGATTCGCACCGGCCGCGCCAAGCCCATCGGCTCGCTGACGCAGCTTCAGACCATTCGCCTCGGCAAGCGTTCGGAGAACCGCAACCCGCTGATCCGCGAGCTGGTCGACCTGGCTCCCTTGTCCGACCTCACCTTCGGCGGCTGGGACGTGTTCCACGACGACGTCTACGAGGCCGCACAGCGCGCCAAGGTGCTCGACCCACGCGATCTCGACCCGATGGCCGAGTTCCTCCACACCATCAAGCCGATGCCAGCGGCGTTCATGAACGAATACGTTCGCCTCCTGGATGGACCGAACAAGAAGACGTTCAAAACCAAGATGGATCTCGCCGATGCGCTGCGTCGCGACATTCGCGACAAGTTCAAGGAAACCGGCGCAAGCCGTGCGGTCATGGTGTGGTGCGGCTCAACCGAGATCTATCTGAAGCCGACGCGTGTTCACGACACCATCGAAGCCTTCGAAGCCGGCCTGCGCAACAACGATGCCGGCATCGCGCCATCGCAGATCTACGCGTACGCGGCCATCATGGAAGATGTGCCCTACGCCAACGGCGCTCCCAACCTCTCCGCCGACTGCCCGGCGCTCGAGAAGCTCGCTCTCGACC
>JADGRG010000059.1 GCA_017881145.1 Sandaracinaceae bacterium
CCTGCACCTGGCGGCAGACGTGAAGAAGATGCTCAAGGCGACCCCGGGCGTGGTCGACGTGGATGCCTACGTCGAGGATCCACATCCGAAGACGCAGCTGATCGTGGACAAGGAGAAGGCCGCGCTGCACGGCATCACCGCAGACGCAGTGGCCGAGACCTTGCGGGTCGCCGTGGGTGCGGCACCGACGGGCCTTCTGCACGTGCCCGGTGAACAAGAGGACGTGAACATCGTGCTCGAAATCCCGCGCACGGCCCGCGGAACCACCGACGACCTGCTGGAGCTTCGCGTTCGCGGTGCTGGCCAGACGCTGGTGCCGCTGCGCGAGCTGGTGCGCACGCAAGCCCTGTTCGAGGACCGCAGCATCTACCACAAGAACTTGCTGCCCGTGGTCTATGTGACCGCGGACATGGCGGGCGTCGCCGAGAGCGCGGCGTATGCCATCTTCGACATGAACGAAAAGCTCGCCAAGCTGAACGCGCACGACTTCGGTGGAGCCCCGGGCAAGCTCGCCATTTGGAACGCCAGCATGCCGGAGACCGACGCACAGCCATCGATCAAGTGGGACGGCGAGTGGCAGATCACCCTGGAGGTGTTCCGCGATCTGGGCATGGCGTTCGCGGTGGTGCTGCTGCTGATCTACGTGCTCCTGGTGGGTTGGTTCCGCTCTTTTCTCACCCCTTTGGTGGTGATGGCGGCGATCCCGTTTTCGCTGGTCGGCATTCTGCCGGCTCACGCCGCCATGGGTGCGTTCTTCAGCGCCACCTCGATGATCGGCTTCATGGCCGGTGCGGGCATCGTGGTGCGCAACTCGATCATCCTGGTCGACTTCATCGAGGCCCGCCTCGAGGCCGGCTTGCCTTTGCACGAAGCCGTGGTGGAAGCCGGTGCAGTGCGCTTCCGACCCATGCTGCTGACGGCGGCGGCAGTGGTGGTCGGCGCGGCGGTCATCCTCTTCGACCCCATCTTCCAGGGCCTGGCCATCGCGCTGATGGCCGGTGAAGTGGCCTCGCTGCTGATCAGCCGCATGGCGGTCCCCGTGCTCTACGCCATGCTTGCGAACGCGCGCCGCCGCCACGTGCATCTGCCAGCGGCGCCGAGCGAGAACACGCAGGACGCGCACGATACGGTCGATGGGATGTCCGCAGCGCTCTCGTGAGCACGCTCGCCCGAAGCATGTGACCGAGCGTTGCGAGCGCTGCACCACGCGCTTCAGGCGCTAAGCTTCAGCACCGACTACCTGCGTACCAGCGAGTAGGCGCACTCCTGCAGGCTGCGGATGCCGCGTTCCTTGAAGCGTGGTTCTTCTTCGAGGATCTCGCGGCGCGCAAGGAGCGCAAGCTCGAAGCTTGGCGCGTAGAGCTCGCGTACCACGGACTCGTCGACCGAGAAGGGTGGGCCACCGGCGTCTGCTGGCTGGTACTGGAAGGTGACGAGCAAGCCGCGCGCGTCCTTGGGCAGAAGCGCAGTGATGTGCTTGGCATAGCGCTCACGCATGCTCGGCGGGAACGCCACCAGCGCTGCGCGATCGAAGAGCCCGTTCACCGGGCCCAAGAGCGCGTGATCGAGCGCGAAGATGTCGCCGCACAAGATCTCGAGATTGCGCACGCGGTGCCGGACGAAGGGACCGTGCTGATCGACCTCCGGCGTGAGCCCCTGCTCGGCGAAGAACGCTTGCACCGCTAGCGGGCTCAGCTCGACACCCACCACGTCGTGCCCCTGCTCCGCCAGCCACACGAGATCGAGGCTCTTGCCGCAGAGCGGCACCAGCACTCGCGAACCCGGTCCGTCGCCGAGAGCTGCATGATGCCGCGCGAGATTCGGGTTCACATGCCCGAGGTGAAAGCCAATCTGCCCTTGCTGCCAGCGCGCGTGCCAGAAGTCGATGTCCATGGCTGGGTTGTTAGCTGGGAAGGCGGCGGAGCGCCAGGGCTGACGCCAGCCTGCAATGACTGGCATCGCCCAAACCCCGTGCTAGCTTGCGCGCCCATGACGACCTCCCCCGCCATCGCCGACGTAAGCAGCAACTCGGTCGCCTTTGCAGGCACCACCTACAGCATTCAGCCGCTGGCGCCGGATACATTCACCGTGCTGCTGGCCGGAGTGCCGGTGGGGCGCATCGTCTACACTTTCGGTGCTGCCAACGGCGTGCCCGATGGCGACGCCCTCAGCGAGGACGCGCTGACCACGATCGCAGAAGCCTGGTTCGCCGCCACCGGTAGCTGAAGAGCTGTCGAAAAATCGGCGCAGAGCGAGCGCGCCCGCAGAAAAAACCGCAGGAATACTCGTGTATTTCGAGGATTTTTTCGAGTCCGCGGGGGGACATGCGGTCCCGAATCTTGTCCAGACACGGGCGGGCTGCGGCGCTCACTTCCCATCTGATCGACTCGGGCGTGTGCACACGTACCTTGCGCTACCAGACGGTGCCCGGCTCAGAATCGGCGAATGCGAACGCTTGTTCCACCTCACTCGTGGGCTCTTCGTCCAGCCATGGATCGCGCTCCATGATTTGCTGCATTGCGATATGCAGGTCCACCTTCTGTGCCGGGTGGGACTGGCCCAGCCCAGCGGCCCAAGCGAGCTGCCAACCGATGTTCTTGTGCGAGTAGTCCGAGAGAGCGCTCGCCGACTCCTTCTTTGCCCAGCGACCGATGCGTGTGCTGGACGCCGACCGCGGATCAACCCCCTTCGCCGTGGTGTCTTCGGCAATCGGTGGCGTTGAGTGCATGGCCTGTGGGCGTGCCGACATGAGAAGACCCTATCCGTAGGGCTAGTGGCGTCCAGCCGACGGGGTGGCAGGTGAAGGGTCGCCCGTCTATTCGGCCAGCAATCGGGCAGAGCTGGCGGAAGCCTGCTTCGGTGGATGGCCGCAATCATGGCTAGACGCCGCCACAACCCTCCGGCACGCTGGCGCCCCGCATGAACATTGCCGCCTTCATCGCCAAGTGGTCCGCATCGGCGGCGGCCGAGCGCGCCAACAAGGATGCGTTCCTGCTTGAGCTGTGCGACGTGCTGGGGGTCCCGCGGCCGGACCCAACCACCACCGATCCCGAGCGCGATCACTACGTCTTCGAGAAGGACGCGCTGATGCCGCACGAAGGCGGCAAGATCTCGCGCGGCAAGATCGATCTCTATCGCGCGGGCGCGTTCATCCTGGAAGCCAAGCAAGGCGCAGACGCGACCAGCAAGAAGCTCGGCACGGCCAAGCGCGGCACGCCTGGTTGGAACGTGGCGATGCTGGGCGCCTACGGCCAAGCGCTCGGCTATGCGCGCACCTTCGACAAACCCGTGCCCTTTCTGATCACCTGTGACATCGGGCATTGCTTCGATCTCTATGCCGCCTTCGATGGCTCGTATGCCTACCGGGCGTTCCCGAACGCGCAGACTTCCCGAATTTTCTTCGCGGACTTGGAGCAGCACAAAGAGCTGCTGCGCCGCATCTTCACCGACCCGCACTCGCTCGACCCTGCGAAACAGGCTGCGAAAGTCACGCGCGAGGTCGCCACGCACTTGGCTGAGCTGGCGAAGGCGCTGGAGGTCGCCGGCCACGCGCCCGAGACGGTCGCCACCTTCCTGATGCGCTGTCTCTTCACCATGTTCGCCGAGGACGTCGGCCTTCTGCCGAAGAACTTATTCAAGGACGCGCTCAAGGAGCACTGGCTGCCCAATTCCGCGGCGTTCCCGGTGGGCATCGAGTCGCTGTGGCGTGCGATGAACGAAGGTCAGCCCTTCGGCTTCGTCGGCAAGCTTTTACATTTCAACGGCGGGCTCTTTTCGCAACCAAGCTCACTGCCGCTGACGGCGGCGCACCTCGAACGCCTGTACGAAGCTGCGAGCTGCAACTGGTCGGACGTCGAGCCCGCCATCTTCGGCACCTTGCTGGAACGCGCCCTGGACCCCAAGGAGCGGCACGCGCTGGGCGCGCACTACACGCCGCGCGCCTACGTGGAGCGCTTGGTGCGGCCCACCATCGAGGAGCCGCTACGCGCGGACTGGGAGCTGGTGCAAGCCGAGGTTCGGGAGCTGGTGGCGAGTGACAAGGTCGAGCCAGCCAGGAAGAGCGTGCGCGCGTTTCACCAGAAGCTCTGCGCCACCCGCGTGCTCGACCCCGCCTGCGGCTCGGGCAACTTCTTGTATGTGGCGCTCGATCTCTTCAAGCGCCTGGAGAGCGAGGTGCTCGCGCTCCTCGAAGGCCTGGGCGAGAAGCAGAGCTTGCTCTTGCATCAGGAGACGGTGCGCGTGACGCCCGCGCAGTTCCTGGGCATCGAGATCAAGCGCTGGGCCAAGGAGATCGCCGAGCTGGTGCTCTGGATCGGCTACTTGCAGCATCACTTCCGCACCCGCGGCCACGACACCCCGCCGCCCGAGCCGATCTTACAGGACTACCACAACATCGAATGCCGCGACGCCGTGCTCGCCTACGACGA
>JADGRG010000657.1 GCA_017881145.1 Sandaracinaceae bacterium
GCGAGCGTAGAGCCCGATCTCAGCTCGGCGCGAAACCACCAGCTTGGCGCGCGTCCGATAGCCCACTACAGGCTCACCCGGCAGAGCCTGCGAGAGAGCTAGCTCCGAGAGCACGCCATAACGCCCAAACGCCTCGCGCACGCGCTCTGTCTTGCGTGCGAGCTGCTCCGAGAGCGGCATCCCGAGCAGCGCGCAACCTCCGCAGCGCTCCGCGTGCTCGCAACTGACGGCGGCTTCCTGGTTCACGGTCTTGTCCACAGGCTTGTTCACAGCCTTGCTCACAGGCTGTCCAAGCTCAGGCGTCGGCGGCCGCTTGCAGGCGCGTCAACTCCAGCTGATACGCGCGGTGATTGAGGGCCGCCACGAAAGCCTTCGCGCTGGCGATCACCACGTCCATGTCGGTGGCTTGTCCGCGCGAGATGATCTGGTCGCCGCTGATGGCGATCGCGACTTTGCCCTGCGCGTCGGAGCCGGTGCTCAATGCGTCGATGTGATATTCGTCCATCGACACGTCTGGGTTGCCTGTGCACTCCTTGAGCGCCTGGACCACGGCGTTGACAGGACCGTTGCCGTTGGCCTCGCAGCAGGCTTCCTTGCCGTCGATGTTCACGCGAACGCGCGCCCAGGGAGCGATCTCAGTGCCGCTCTTGAACTCGACGGCGACCAGCTCGTAGCGAATCGGCACATTCCAGACGTCGTCGGCCACCAGAGCTGTAAGGTCCTCGTCGTAGATGTTCTTCTTACGGTCGGCGAGGTGCTTGAAACGCTCGAACACACCTTCGAGCTGCGCTGCACCCAGACGATAGCCGAGCTCGTTCAAGCGATTGGCGAGCGCGGCACGCCCGGAGTGCTTGCCGAGCACCATCTTCGACTCGGTCAGGCCCACGTCCTCGGGCACCATGATCTCGTAGGTGCGCCGGTCGCGCAGCATGCCGTGCTGGTGGATGCCTGACTCGTGCGCAAAGGCGTTGCGCCCGACGATGGGCTTAGAGGCCGAAACCGAGAGGCCCGTGACCTGCGAAACCAAGCGGCTCACGCTCATCAGCTCGCGGGTGTTGATGTGCGTATCGCAGCCGAGCAGGTCCCTGCGGACTTTCAACGCCATCACGATCTCTTCGAGCGCGGCGTTGCCCGCACGCTCGCCGATCCCGTTCACGCAGCACTCGACCTGACGCGCACCCGCCATCACGGCAGCCAGCGAATTGGCGACCGCCAAGCCGAGATCGTTGTGGCAGTGCGTGGAGACCACCACGTCGCGAGCGCCGACCACCTTCATGATCTCGGTCACGATGCGCGTGTATTCGGCGGGCATCGTGTAGCCGACGGTGTCGGGGATGTTCAGCACCGTGGCGCCGTTCTCGATCGCGCAGGCGAACACCTCTTTCAGGAATGGAAGGTCGGTGCGGGTGGCATCCTCGGCCGAGAACTCCACGCTCTTGGTGAACGACGCACAATGCTTCACACCGCGGCGCACTTCTTCGAGCACTTGTGCAGGGGTGAGCTTGAGCTTGTGCTCCATGTGGAGCTTACTGGTCGCGATGAACACGTGCAGTCGCGGCTTCTGCGCGACCGACACTGCCTTCCACGACGCCTCGATGTCCGGCTCGCGGGTGCGGCACAGGCCCGCGACCTCGCATTGGCTGACCACGCTGGCGATCTCCTGCACGGACGCAAGCTCGCCCGGCGACGCCGCGGGAAAGCCTGCTTCGATCACATCCACGCCCAGCGCTTCGAGCTTGCGGGCGATACGCAGCTTCTCTTCCAGCGTCATGGTGGCGCCGGGCGATTGCTCGCCGTCGCGCAACGTGGTGTCGAAGATGCGAACGTAGTTATCGAGTGTCATCGCGTCTGCCTCTGTGAATCGCCTTTGGCTGCGCCGTGCGCCGACGCGGAGAGCTGACGCAAAGAGCCGTAGGCGGCGAAGCGGGTATGGAGCCCAGGGCTCCGCGGGTATGTAACTACTTTGCGGTCGACCATGGCCGGATGCTTGGGATGCGGTTGCGCATCTCGCTTCGATCGCCCTGCGGCTCGACCTTGTCCTTGACGAGCTTGTATTCCAACGCATCCACCATCGCATCCCAGCTGGCATGGATGATGTTCGGACTTACGCCGACGGTGTCCCAGACTTCTTCGCCATCGGTCGACTGGATGAGCACGCGCACCACCGAGCCAGTACCGTCACCGGAGCTGAGCACGCGGACCTTATAGTCGATCAGCCGCACCGCCTCGAGCGACGGATAGTAGCGGTCGATCAGGCCACGCAGGGCTTGATCCATGGCATGTACAGGCCCGTTGCCCTGCGCCGTGGTCTTCGCCACCTCACCACCGATCTCGAGATCCAGGCTCACGGTGGTATCGTAGCTATCGGCCATGCCCGTGGAGTCTTCCTGGATGCGAACCCCCACGCTCAAATCGCGCAGCCGGAAGTAGCGCGGACGCCGTCCGAAGGCCTCGTCGACCATCAGCTTGAAGGAAGCGCCCGCGGTCTCGAACTGATAGCCGCGGTTCTCCAGCTCCTTGAGGCGCGCCAGAATTGCTCGGGCTTCGGGCGAGTTCGGGTCGAGTGTAAGGCCGAGCTCGCGCGCCTTTAGCTCCAGGTTCGCGCGTCCCGAAAGATCCGAGACCAGAATGCGTCGCTCGTTAC
>JADGRG010000060.1 GCA_017881145.1 Sandaracinaceae bacterium
CGGTCGTGGCCTGTCGCTCGCCGAGATCGAGCGAGCGCTCGACAAGGTGCTGGAGCAGCGGCCGCTCGAGCGGGTCGTGCCGATTCCACGCTCGGGTCGCGGGGCGCTCGCCAAGCTCGGCAACATGTTCCCGGCTCTCGGGAAACTCGGTATCGAGCAGGTACGCAGGCAGGGCCGCAAAGTGCAGGCGCGCCGAGGCTGACGTCACGTCACTGTCGATTTTTGCCAGATCGATTGCCGATCGCGCCGTGGTCGCTCAGCGCCCTACATTGCGTGTCAAGCTCGGCATCGACAGACTTGGAAACGTGGCTAGATAGCCGAGGGAGCAGCATGGGCGACGCCAAGACAGTGAAGAGCGAGTTCCGGCGACCCGACGGCGTCAAGGTGCAGTTCCGTCGCATGAAGTTCGACTTCGAAGACGGCTTCGCGCGCTACTGGCACGGCGGCAGCCCGTTCAAGAGCTTGTTCTGGGCGCAGCTGTCCACGGCGTTCGAGCCCGGCGAGAAATTCTTCATCGATTCGGCGCGCGCGCTCAAGGATCAGATCGACGACCCCGCGCTGCTCGAAGAGATCTCGGCTTTCTGTAAACAGGAAGGCCACCACACCATGCAGCACCTGAAGTTCGATCGCATGAACGCTGCGATGGGCATCGACACCGAGGGTTGCCGCCGGCGCTACGCACGCGTGCTCGATCGCGTGCGCGAAAACCTCGACCCGATGGAAATGCTGGCGGTGACGAGCGCGCTCGAGCACTTCACCGCGGGGCTCGCGGATCGCTTCTTCAAGCATCCCGAGATCGGCGCCGGCGCCGATCCGCGCGTGAACGCGCTGTGGCTGTGGCATGCCGCCGAGGAAGCCGAGCACAAGGCCACCTGTTACGACGTGTACCGCAAGGCGCACGGCAGCGAGCTGACGCGCATCGGTGTGCTCGGGCCGGCGTGGTTCCTGATCATCGGCATCGCCGTGCTGAACACGTTCGTGCTGCTGTACAAGGACAAGAAGCTCTGGAACCTGAAGGACGTCGCCGGAGGCCTCTGGTACCTATTCGGCTGGAACGGCTTCATCAGCGGCATGCTGCCCTCGTTCATCTCGTACCTGAACCCGCGCTTTCATCCCTGGAAAGAAGACAACTCTGCGGAGATCGCGCACTGGCAGAAGGACAACGAGCGCTACATCCTGAACCTCGACAAGCTCGAGCCCATCGTGCCTTCGACCCCACCGTCTGCTCCGAGCATTCACCCTGCACCCGCTATCTAAACGAGGGCCGCGCTCCGTGTCGGCGAACCAGTCATGCCCGTGTCACAGCGGTTTGCGCCCGGCGCAGTGCTGTGCGCCGCTGCATGCCGGTGAGCGCGAGGCCGCGACTCCGGAGGCGCTGATGCGTTCTCGCTACGCGGCGTTTGCGCTCGGGCGCGGTGAGTACCTGGTGCGCACGCTGGCGAGCACGCATCCCGATCTGCGCCTGCCGCACGACGAGCTGGTGCGCCAGCTAGGCAAGCTTCGGGAGCGGCGGCGCTTCATGGGCTTGCGCATCGTGCACGCCGGCGCGACCGAGACCGACGGCGAGGTGCTGTTTCTGGCCAGCGTCTTCGAGCGTGGTCAGGACCTGTCGTTCGCCGAGCTGTCGCGCTTCGTGCGCGAGGACGGCGCCTGGCGCTATGCGGACGGCCGGTTGCTGCCCGTGGCCAAGCTCCCGCAGCCAACAGCTGCGCTCACGCGCGACGCATTCCTGGCTTTGCTTTGATCATGTTCCGCGAGCTGCCTTCGGCACTCGCTGCTTTAGTGAACCGCGAGCTGCCTTCGGCACTCGCTGCTTTAGTGAACCGCGAGCTGCCTTCGGCACTCGCTGCTCAGCCCATCGGGTACTGGATCTCGCGTGAGATCTCGTCGACCTTCACCAGCACGTCGAACGGCAAGCTGACGGTGCCCTTGAGCGTGTCGTCGAGCTGGCTCTCGCGCGTGGCGCCGATGATCGTGGAGGCCACGAAGTCCTGCGACAGCGTCCAGGCGGTCGCGAACGTGGCCGGCGACATCTGCAGACCGGCGGCCAGCTCCATGATGCGGTCAGTGGTGGCGCGCGTCTTGTCGTTGAGGAAGCGCGCGGTCATGGTCGCGCCGCGCTTGCCGTCGTTGCGGTACCTGCTGAAGCGCGCGCCCTCGGGCCAGGCGCCGGCCTGGTACTTGCCGCTGAGCACGCCGCCGCCGATCGGACTGTAAGGAAGCAGGGAGACTTTCTCGCGCCGGCAGACGTTGGCGAGCTCGTCCTCGAAGCGCCGGTTGAGCAGGCTGAAGTTGTTCTGGATGGTCTCGTAGCGCGGCAGGCCGAGGTGCTCGGAAACGCCCAGCGCCTTGGTCAAGCCGTAGGCAGATTCGTTGCTGGCACCGATGTGCCGCACCTTGCCCGCGCGCACCAGGCGGTCGAGCGCCTCGAGCGTGACGTCGATCGCGACGTCCGGGTCGGGCCAGTGCGTTTGATAGAGATCGATGTAGTCGGTGCCCAGCCGCCGTAAGCTGCCCTCCACGGCGCGCTCGATGTGGTGTGCGTCGAGGCTGGTGCGCCCACCGCGCACCGGCGTCACGAACCAGCCGCCCGAGGGCCCAGCGACCTTGGTCGCGATCACGAGCTCCTGGCGCGACTTCGACGAGCGCTTGAGCCACTTGCCCACGATCTCCTCACTGCGCCCGGCCCATTCGGGCTTTGGCGGCACGGGGTAGATCTCGGCCACGTCGAGGAAATCGACGCCGTGCTCGATCGCCTTGTCGAGGATCTTGAAGCTCTCGGCTTCATCGGCGAAAGACCCGAACGTCATCGTGCCGAGACAGATCTCGGACACCTTCAGCCCCGTGTTCCCCAGGCGTCGCTGCTTCATCGCGTGCTCCTCGTGCGGCCGAGTCTATTACCAGCTTCCGTTGCGTGCGTCAGGCTCAGCGCTCGAACAGTGGCCCGTCGCGCTTCGGTTTGTCTTCGACGAACGGTGCCACGCACTGGGGCCCTTCGTGCCGCGGGTCGTTGCCGTAGCCACTGGCGCGCACGATGCGTAGCTTGCCGTCCCACGGGCGCAAGAGCGGTGCCAGCGAGGCCGCATCCTGGTTCTCCGGATCGAGCCAGCGCGCGTGGTCGGATGGGTGCAGCAACAGAGGCATGCGATCGTGCACCTCGGCGGCTTGGGCGTTCGGCTCGGTGGTCACGATCGCGAACGACGGCACCACCTCGCCCTCGGGCGAGACCCATTCATCGTAGATGCCCGCGAAGCCGAACACGTGCAGCTCGGGCACGACGAACAGGTAGCTCTCCTTCTTGCCTGGCTTGCCCTTGAACTCGTACCAGCCGGTCGCGGGCACCAGACAGCGCCGTTTGCGGAGCGACTCCCGGAACATCGGCTTCTTGGCCACGTCCTCGGCGCGTGCATTGAAGCTGGTGGGCAGCTTGGTGAGCGACTTCTTCCACCAGCGCGGGATCAACCACCAGCGTGCGGTCAGCAGCTCGCGCTGGCCGCCGTCTGCGACGCGGACGATCCACGGCGCGCCCACACCGCCATAGCCGGGTGAGATGTTGTAACGACGCTCGATGATGCGTGGCGCGCGCGCAACCTCGAACGCCGCCAGGACCTCGTCGGTGTCCGCATCCAGCACTTCTCGACCGCACATGCGACACAGCTTAGCAGTCCGGCTTTCGCGCAGGAATTGCGCCAGCTTTCGCCAGACGCGAATCGGCTGCACGGGTCGAGACGCGCAGCGCCCCTAGAAGAGCCAGAAGGGCTGGCATGAGCCCTGCACCACAGCCACGCATGCGCGCGCAGACAAGGTTCGTCGCCGTCGCCGTCGGTCTCGCAAGCCTGCTCGGATCCGGTTGCTACGCAGGCACGAGCTCGCCGTACAGCGGTGCTGCTGGCGCGGGCCAGGCCGGCAGCGGCGCATTCCCGGGCACCGACGGCACGCCCTGCGACATCGCAGACATGTTGGTGACCTATTGCGTGCGTTGTCACAACGGCAGCTCGTTGTCGGCGAGCACGGTGACGCTCACCAACTACAAGGCGCTCATTTCCGCGCGCGGCAGTGGCACGGTTGCAGAGAAGGCGCTGGCCAGGCTGCGCGATCCGAACAAGCCGATGCCGCCACGCGGCGAACCGGCGCCGAGCGCGAAGCAAGTGCAGGCGTTCTCCGACTGGGTCGCCGCGGGCTATCCGCACGGCAGCTGCACCGGAACGACGCTCGACGGCGGTGGCGGCATGAACCCCTACGACA
>JADGRG010000658.1 GCA_017881145.1 Sandaracinaceae bacterium
AAGCCCGGCGAGGAGCTGCCGCGACTGCGCGTCGATCGGCCCTACATGGAGTCGTACATCAATACCGACGAATTCATGCAGGCGCAGCGCAAGAAGGCCGAAGACGCTGCCAGCAAGGAAAAGAAGAACCCGGAAGAGCCCGAGCGCGACGTGATGGGCTTTCTCTTGCAGCATGCGCCGCTCGAAGCCTGGGAGCGCGACGTGCTGGCGGTGATTCGGCGCGAGGCTTACTACTTCGCTCCACAGGCCCAGACCAAGATCATGAACGAGGGTTGGGCCACCTACTGGCACTCCAAGATCCTTACCGAAAAAGCCGCCGACGGCTCCGAGATCATCGACTACGCCGACCGCTGCGCTGGCGTGCTGGCGACCTCACGCGACCGCCTGAACCCTTACAAGCTCGGCGTCGAGCTCTACCGACACATCGAAGATCGCTGGAACCGAGGCCAGTTCGGCAAGGAATGGGACGAGTGCGAAGACCTCGCTGCCCGCCAGAACTGGGACCGGCGCCTGGGCTTGGGGCGCAAGAAGATCTTCGAGGTGCGCACGCACTACACCGACGTGACCTTCATCGACGAGTTCCTCACGCCGGACTTCGTGGCGGACCAGAAGCTCTTTTCGTTCGGCTACAACTCGAAGAACGATCGCTTCGAGGTCGAGTCGCGAAAATTTCAGGAAGTCAAAGAGCGCCTGCTCTTCCAGCTCACCAACTCCGGCAACCCCATCGTCCAAGTCGAGGACGCCAACCACAAGAACCGCAGCGAGCTCTTGCTGGCCCACGATCACCAGGGCATCGATCTGCGCCAGGACTATGCAGAGTCGGTGCTCGCGGCGTTGCACCGCATCTGGCACCGCCCGGTCGAACTACGCACCCTGGTCGAAGGCAAGCAAACCTACCTGCGCTTCGACGGCCACCAGCACAAGACCAAGACCTAGCGCCGAATCGCGAAGTGGATCGCGCTCCAGGCGGTGCTGTCTAAAGCCCGGTGCAGCCTTCGAGCTCGAAGCTCACGGGCGTGGTCTCGGTGGTGGGTGCGACGAGATAGCGCTTCGATACCGTGGTGCCGGAGTTCGGGATTCCCGCACAATAGAGGGTGCCCTTCACCGTGCTGCCCACGAGCTTGAAGGTGAGCTGACAGGGCTGATCGGCTGTCGGGGTCCCACTGGTGCAAGCGCCGAGGTAGGTGTTGGCGCCCTCGCGCACGCTCACCAGACAGAGGCTTCCGGGATCGTTGCCGTCGACGAAGGCCTGCTGAATCTTGATCACGTGCGTATCGCCGGGGGTAGCCGAGTTGGTGTAGGTCGCCGAGAAGCTGAGCTGGCGCTTGCCCATTTGCCGATTGGCGTTGCACGTCAGCGTGTAGCCGTCTTCGCCGTCGATCGCCGTGATGGTGTGCACCGAATCGTCGGCAGAGCTCGGCTGACAGCCGAGACAGCGCAGCTGGTAGCTCAGCCCGAAGTAGATCGGCGCCGGATCTTGGCTGGAGCACGCAGCCAGCAGGAAGGCGGACAAGAAGAGATTTTGAGCGAGCAGACGCATGAAAGACACCCGGGACGAAGTTGAGCGAGGGTAGCGCGGAAAAAAGAGCCGCAGCAAGCGCGGGCAGGGCCGCCGAGAGCCGAAGGCTACTCGGCGGGTAGGTGAATAAAGCATCAGCGCAACGCGCGTTCGAGGTCAGCGCGCAGATCCGGCTCGGCTTCCAGCCCAACCGAAAGCCTGATCAGGCCGTCCGTGATGCCGAGCGCGGCGCGGGTCTCGGCCGGCACGGAGGCGTGGGTCATGCTGGCGGGGTGCTCGATCAGCGATTCGACGCCACCCAGGCTCTCGGCGCAGACGAAGAGCTCGGTCGCGGAAAGCATGGCGCGCGCGGCCGCCAGACCCCCGTGCAGCTCGCAGGTGATCATGCCGCCGGGCAGGCTCATCTGGCGCGTGGCGAGGGCGTGCTGCGGGTGGGCGGGCAGACCGGGGTAGTGCACCTTGGCGACCTGCGGGTGGGAGTCGAGGTAGATGGCCAGCGCGTGTGCCGTCTCGCAGTGGCGCCGCATGCGCAGAGGTAAGGTCTTGAGCCCGCGCAGCACCAGATAGCAGTCGAAGGGCGACGGCACGGCACCGACCGCGTTCTGCAAGAAGCGCAGCTTACGAGCCAGGGCTTCGTCGTCGGTCAGGACGATGCCGCCGACCACGTCGCTGTGACCATTCAGGTATTTGGTCGTGGAGTGCACGACCGCGTGGGCGCCGAGCAAGAGCGGACGCTGCAGGACAGGTGTTGCGAAGGTGTTGTCGACCACCAAGCGAATACCCTCGGTGCCAGCCAGCCAGCCCAGCGACTTGATGTCGACCAGCTTGAGCAACGGGTTGGTGGGGGTCTCGACCCAGAGCAGCTCGGTGTTGGGGCGCAGGGCAGCTTCGACGTGGCGCAGCTCGGTCATATCGACCCGGCTCACCTCGATGCCGAGCGGCGCGAAGACTTTGTCCATCAATCGGTAGGTTCCGCCGTACACGTCGTCGCAGACGATCACGTGATCGCCGGGCGCAAGCGTGCCGAGCAGCGCCGCGCTGGCAGCCGAGCCCGACGCAAACGCGATGCCCTGCTGCCCGCCTTCGAGCGCAGCCACGCAATGCTCCAAAGTTCGGCGCGTGGGGTTATCGGTGCGCGAATACTCGAAGCCGCGATGCTGCCCGGGAGCCTGTTGGGCGAACGTCGACGAGAGCTGGATGCCCGGCATCACCGCGCCCGTCTGCGGGTCGGGAGCCTGGCCGGCGTGGATCGCCAGAGTGTCAAAGTGCAGGTCAGCGCGCATCGTGACTCCGTAGCTGCGGGCGAGAGCCGCGGCGCGAGCTTACGCGCTCGCAGCGCAAACGACCAAGCCGTTGTGAAAAAGCCCGGGTGCGTCCTTGCCGCATCGCGCGCTTCTTGCACAATAGCCGCTCGATGCGGGTGTCGCAGCTACTCACGCCGGACCTCAAGACGATCCTCGCTGAGGAGCCGCACCTGCTGAGTGAGGCGCTCTCCGAAGTCCATCCCGAGGACATCGCGAAGGTGCTCACCGACGAGCTGCCGCTCGCGCAAGCCGCGCAGGTCCTGCGAAGCTTGCCGCTGCAGTTGGCGGCCGAGGTGCTGGAGCGCCTGCCCGAAGAGCTGCGCGTGAACATGCTCGAGCTCTGGAAGCCCGAGACCTCCGCCCGGCTGATCACGGAGATGGCGCCCGACGATCGCGTCGACTTGGTCCACGAGCTGCCGACCTCGCTGCGCGAATCGATCCTCACGCAGCTGCGCAAGACCGAGCCTGCGGTCGCCGAAGAAGTCCGGATGCTCGGCTCCTACGGCGCGGATACCGCCGGCGGCATCATGACCACCGAGTATCTCGCGCTCGGTCCCGGCATGAGCTGCGAGAAAGCCATCTCGGAAGTGCGTCGCATGGCGCGGGAGCGCAAGCCGGAGCTGATCAACGCCCTCTACGTGGTCGACAGCGGGCGGCTGGTGGGCGTGCTCTCGCTGCGTGACTTGATCCTGGGCGAGCCCGGCGCGCCGATCTCGATCTACATGACCGAGAACGTGGTGTCGGTGCGACCCGACACCGACCAGGAAGAAGTGGCGCGCACCATCGCCAGCTACGACCTGACTGCCGTGCCGGTCGTGGACGACGAAGGGCAGATGCTGGGTGCCGTCACCGTCGACGACGTCGTCGACGTCTTCGTCGAAGAGGCCAACGAGGACATGCAGAAGCAGGGCGGTATGGAAGCCCTGGACATGCCCTACCTCGAGACGCGCCTGCTCTCGCTGGTCAAGAAGCGCGCGGGCTGGCTCTCGGCGCTCTTCATCGGCGAGATGCTGACCGCCAGCGCCATGGGCCACTACCAAGACGAGATCGCTCGGGCCGTGGTGCTGGCGCTCTTCGTGCCCTTGATCATCAGCAGCGGTGGCAACTCCGGCTCACAGGCGGCGACGCTGGTCATCCGCGCCATGGCGCTGGGCGAAGTGCGTTTGCAAGACTACATGCGCATCATGCGCCGCGAGTTCATCGCAGGCCTTGCGCTCGGCACGATCCTGGCGCTGATCGGTGCCACCCGCATCCTGATCTGGCAGGCGGCCTTTCACACCTATGGCGCGCACTACATCGCGGTCGCAGCGACGGTCTCCGTGAGCCTGCTGGGCGTGGTGCTCTGGGGCACGCTCTCGGGCTCGATGCTGCCCTTCTTGATCCGCAGGCTCGGCTTCGATCCCGCCAGCGCATCGGCACCCTTCGTGGCCACGCTGGTCGACGTCTCGGGCCTGGTCATCTACTTCAGCGTCGCGCAACTGATCATGCGCGGAACGCTGCTCTAAAGCGCTTCAGAGCAGCCCTGCCGCTCGGCCGACGTCGCGCACTGCCGGTAGCACTGCGTCGAAGGCGGCTGCGTTGCACGCCAGGATGCCGTGACGGGTGCGTAGGTCGCTCTTGCCATACACGAAGGGCTGCCCCGAAAGCTCCGTGAAGTGACCGCCTGCGGCGCGCAACACGGCTTCCGGACCACAGGTGTCCCAGGCGCTCGACTTGTCGGAGAGGTGCACGTAGAGGTCGGCGCTCTGCTCTGCGATCAGGCCGACCTTCAGGCCGACTGACCCGCTGCTCGCTTCCTGATGGATCCCCAGCGCACGCCGCAGCTGGTCGGTGCTGGCGGAGCGATGCGAGCGCGAGACGATCAGGCGCAGCTCGCTCGTGGCGCTGACCTTGCTGACTTGCAGCGCGCAAGTCCCGCTCTTGTCCTCGAGGTAGGCGCCCTGCCCTACAACGCCTCGATAGAGCTTGGCCTGACACGGCTGAAACACCACACCGAGCTGACTCTGCCCGTCGATCGAAAGACCGAGCATGACCGAGAACTCGCCGTTGCGTGCGACGAACTCCTTTGTCCCGTCGAGCGGATCGACGTACCAGATGCGGCGCCGGCCGAGCGAAGTGCCGTGGTCCTGATTTTCCTCGGCGACGATTCCATCGTCTGGAAAGAGCCCGTGCAGCCGCTCGACGATCAGCGCATTGGCGCGACGATCCGCCTCGGTCACCGGATCGCCAGTACCCTGCCCCTTGAAATCCACGTTGAAGTCCGTGGCGTAGATCTCGAGCAGAATCTCTCCCGCTTCCCGCGCGATCGTGACCGCGCTCGCTAGCTCCTGCTCCAACATCGGCCGCTACGATAGCGCCCGCACCTGAGGCCGCCAGCGGAAATCTCGCGGTCGGCATCAGGCCGTGGTGAGCGCACGCGCCCACTTCTCACCCTGGGCATGAGCCGCTAGGCTGCGCCCCATGAGCTCTCGCCCCGCCTGGCATCCCGATGCCGAAAAACGCTTGCGCAAAGTGCCCTTCTTCATCCGCCCCTTCGTGCGCAAGCGCGCCGAAGGAGTGGCAGCAGAGCGCGGCCTGCCACAAGTCACCTCGCAGCTGCTCGACGAGATCAAAGAGCGCGAGCACAAAGCTGGCTAAGCGACCGCCGCCGCCGGCCGTCGCGTCGGCTTCGAGCACACTCGTGCGCGCGGCCGCCAGGCCTCAGGGCGCCGTGGCGGCGGGCTTCGCGAGTGGCTCATCGACGAAGGCCTTGCGGAAGACGTCCTTGTCTTCGGCCTTTGCGAGCGCGTCATCGAGAAGAATCGTGCCGCTTCGCACCAGCCTCTCCAACGCCATGTCCATGGTCTGCATGCCCTGTGAGCGACCGCTCTGCATCAGGTTGCCAAGCTGGTAGGTCTTGCCGTCGCGAATCATCGAGCCGACCGCGTGTGAGCCGATCAAGATCTCGAGCGCCGCCACCCGGCCTTTGCCGTCCGCGGTCTTGAGCAACTGTTGCGCGACGATGCCCAGGATCGACTCCGCCATCATGCCGCGGATCTGAGGTTGCTCGTCGGTCGGAAACGCGTTGACGATGCGCTCGATGGTGGCCGGCGCGCTGTTGGTATGCACGGTACCAAACACCAGCACGCCGTAGCTCGCGAGCTGTAGCGCCATCTTCATGGTTTCGTTGGTGCGCAGCTCACCGATCAAGATCACGTCGGGGTTCTCGCGTCCCGCCGAGCGAATCGCCATGGCGAAGCTCGATGCATGCTGCCCGACCTCGCGGTGGGTGATCTGCGCCTTCATCGGTTCGTGCACGAACTCGACGGGGTCTTCGATGGTGAGAATGTGACACGCGCGGTTCTGATTGATGTGGCTGATCATGGCGGCGAGCGTGGTGCTCTTGCCGGAGCCGGTCGGTCCAGTGACCAGGATCAGACCGGCGCGCTTCTCTGCAAGCTTGCGCACGACCTCGGGCGTCCTCAGCTCGTTGAGCGTGAGCACCTTGGACGGGATGGTTCGAAACACCGCCGCCAACCCGCTGTGCTTGTAGAAGTAGTTCGCCCGGAAACGCGCGCGCGTGCCGTACTGATAGGCGAAGTCGAGATCCCAGTCGTTTTCGATCTGCTGCTTCTGTGCGTCGCTGGTGATCTCGAAGAGTAGCTCCTTCATCTCCCCGCCGGTGACTGCCGCCGGGCGCAAGGCGATCAGCTCACCGCGGATCCGAGCGAGCGGTGGCAGACCTACGCCCAAGTGCAGATCACTGCCCTTCTGTTCGAGCAGCTTGTCGAAGAGCTCATCGATGCGTGCCAACTCTCACCTCATGCGACGGTGTCTAGCCGCCAAACAACTTGCCCGCGCGCGACAAGACCTGCTTGCCGAGCTCCACGCCCTTCTTGCCGGCGGCTGCCGAGGCCGCTTTGGTGGCAGCCGCCGCACCTTCTGCGCGCGGGGTCTGCGCAGCTGCGGTCGCGGCGGGCTGTCCTGCCGCTTCGGGCTTGCTCTGCCCAGCCATCGGGATCGGCCGGCCCAGCACCATGGCTTCCAGTTGGTCCGGAGCCTCGGCCACTTCGCGCGCCAACTCGAGAGTGGTGCGACCCGACTTCACCAGGTGCGCGAGCGACTCATCGAGGCGCACGATGCCCAAGCTCTTGCCGCGCTGCATCAAGCTCGAGATCTGAAAGGTGCGATTTTCGCGGATCAGGTTCCAGAGCGCCAGGCTGCCGGGCAGAACCTCGGCGGCCGCACAGAGCGCAGAGCGATCCGCCGTCGGCAAGAGGCGCTGCGAGATGATGAGACGCAGACCGCCGGCCAGCGTCATACGGACTTGTGGTTGATCGCCCGGCGGGAAGAGATCGATCAGCCGTTCGATCGCCTTGGCGGCGCTGGGCGTGTTCATGGTGCTGATCACCAAGTGTCCAGTTTCACTGGCGGTCAGCGCCATGCGCACGGTCTCGGTATCGCGTAGCTCGCCGACCACGATCACGTCCGGATCCTCGCGGAGCGAGCCCTTGAGCGCGGCTTGGAACGACTTGGTGTGGGTGCCCACCTCGCGCTGCGAGATCACAGCCTTGGCCGTGGGATGCACGTACTCGATCGGATCTTCCACCGTGATCACGTGATGCGCGGTTTCGCGGTTGATGATCCCGACGATGGCCGCAAGCGTGGTGGTCTTGCCGTGTCCGGTGGAGCCGGTCACCACGATCAGGCCTTGGTGATGATGCGTCGCGCGCGCGATCGATTCCGGCAGGCCCAGCTCGGCGAGCGTCGGGATGCTTTCGCCGATGGGCCGGGCCGTCAGCTTCCAGCCGGTGCGTTGCCTGGAAACGTTGGCGCGGAAGCGTCCGTAGGCTGGATGGATCAACGAGAAGTCGCACGAGCCATGCTCATCGAGTTGCGCGCGCAGTGCTGGTGGCACGCGCGGCGCGAGAAGGTCTTCAGTGGCTTGCGCGCTCAAGGGCTCGCCGCACGCGACGAGATCACCAGCCACCCGCAACATCGAAGGTCGATCGGCGAGAATGTGCACGTCACTGGCGCGCCGCTCCCGCGCCTGACCAAGCAGATCGTCGAGCGCGTCGCCCGCGAACTTGCGTGCGATGGGCTTGCGTGGTTCAGCACGCGCTGCCGGGGGCGGTGGCGGGGTGCTGGGCGCCCAACCGGCGGGCTGGAAGTTGAAGCCGTCATGCGACGTGACGACGTGTACCGTCGGTGTCGGCAGGGTGTCGACCTCCGCGCTCACGGTCGCGATCACCTCACCACTGGTGTCGAACGAGGCTTCGGTGCTTGGCGCCGGCGCGAGCAGGGTGCGGGCGCGTGGGTCGGGTGCGTCAGCTGCCGCTGACGGCGGCGTAGGCGGAGCCTCCCGAGTAAGCGGCGCAACCGGAGCACGTTCGCGCCGCGAGAGAGCCTCCGGCAGCTCGGGCGCCGCGAATGCTGGACCCTGCGCAGCTGGGACGGCACGACGGGCGCTCGGTGCGGGGTCGGCCGGTCTGGTGCGGGCGCTCGCCGGTGCGGGTTCGGGCACAGGCTTGGCTGCCGGCGGTGCTGCACGGCGCTGGGGCACGGCTGGGGCGGCTGCGGTCGCAACACGCGGCGCGCTCAGCGCTGGCTCGACGCTGACCGGACGCTTTAACTCCGGTTGCGCGCGCGCGATCAGCCGCAGCGAGGCTCGCAGCAGCGCATCTTCGTACGCGGCCGACACGCGGATCGTCCCCACGCCCTGCAGATGGAACTCCCAGCTTCGGCCATCTGCGAGCCCAGCCAGGTGCTCGCGCCCGCCCGCGGCGGCCAGCAACGTGATGATGTCCTCGTCGCGGTGTGGCTCGGTGCCAACGCGACGGTAGGCGTTGTTCACCAGCGCGCAGGCAGGCCTGCCCGTCTGCAGGGCGAGCTCTGTCACATCGGGTCGCGCCAGGAGTTGAAAGAGCTTTTGGGCCGGCATCGTTCCGTGGTTGCGCGAGACGAGATAGGTGCGCGGCGGAACCTTCGATTCTAGCCGACTCCGTACACGGCGCGAAGCTCCGAATGATCGGGGGAGCTGAGCTCGGGTGCACACAGGAGGGCAGCGCGCAGCACCTCGCACACTTGCGTCGTAGTCCCGCGACCTGCAACCTTTCGAGCCCCAGACGCTCACTGTGGTCATCCGCCGCCGACGGCGGCGGTCGCGGCCTCGAGATGAGCTGGCAGGGTCACTCCAGAGGTTGCGTCGACCGTCGACGACCATCGCCGACCGTTGGAGTAGCGCTTCCGCTACCTGCACCGAAGCGCCAGCCCGCGGATCGAAACACCGAGCCTGCGCTGGAAGATCTCGGCACGTCTCTTGCGTAGAACGGGGGGCCAGCACTTCGCTTGGCACGCTCTGACACAAACGCGGTGGCGGCTGGCGTGTATACTGCGCTGGCCATCGGCTTCGGTGGAGGCCCTGCGGACAAGCTTGCTCCACCCGAGCCGAGCACCAAACACTAACGGAGCTGTCGTGCGCGCTAGTGACCTCTGCATCGTGTTGTGGCTGGCAACGCAAGCACTTGCCTGCACCAAGGCGACCGTCAGCATGTCTGCGCACGATGCAGGCGCACGTGATGCCAGCGTGCGCGATGCGGGTGCGCGCGACGCCAGCGTGCATGACGGCGGGCCTGCACCAAGTGGCCCCGTGACCGGGCGTGCCTGCAGGACGCCTGCCGAGTGCGGCGCGGGCTACGATTGCAACGCCGAGGTTCCGGGCGGCTATTGCATGGTCGGTGCAGCCGGCGGAGCGATGGCGTGTCGCGACCCGCAGATTCCTTGCCCAGCGGACACCGTCTGCTCACCTCTGCCTTGGCATCAGATCTCCGGCGTGTGCCTGCGTCCCTGTGATGCGGCATCACCGTGCCGCGAAGGCTATTTCTGCAACTACCTGCAAGCCTTCCCCGGCGATCCCAGTGGCGCACGCAGCCCGGTTCCCGTGTGCTGGACGGTCTGCCAACCGGGCACGGATCAGAGCTGCAACGACAGCCCGATCATCTCGAGCTTGCACGGCACCTGCGAAGCCAACGGCACCTGCACCTGTCACTTCGGCGCCGGCAAGAACCCCAGCACCGGTCGCTGCTTGTAGTGCCCGGCGATCGGGCGCGTGCGGCTGTCGCGTGCTCGTGACCACGCGGGTTACGATGGCGGGCACTTCCATGAACAAGATCGCGAAGGTCACCGGGTTCTTCTGGGTCATGAAGATCTGCGCCACGACCCTGGGCGAGACGGCCGGCGATCTGCTCTCGATGACGATGAAGGTCGGCTACGCGCTGAGCTCGATTATCCTGCTCGCTCTCTTCCTCGTCTCGGTCGTGGCACAGGTGAAGGCCACGCGTTTCCATCCCTGGCTCTACTGGACGGTGATCCTGACCACCAGCACGGCAGGCACGACGATGTCGGACTTCATGGACCGAACTCTCGGACTCGGCTACGCACGAGGCTCGCTCTTGCTGGTTTTGTGCCTGCTCTCGGTATTGGCGCTCTGGCGTTTCACCGAAAAGAGCCTCTCGGTCAGCGACATCGAAACTCCGCGCGCCGAGATCTTCTATTGGTCCGCGATTCTCTTCTCGAACACGCTCGGCACCGCAGTGGGCGATCTTCTGGCCGACGACTCCGGGCTCGGCTTCGCTGGCGGAGCCGCGCTGATCGCTGCGCTTCTGGCAATGATCGTCGTCGCCTACTACAGCAAGCGAATCGACCGCGTCCTACTCTTCTGGCTCGCCTTCGTGCTGACCCGTCCCTTCGGCGCGACCTTCGGCGACCTCTTGACCAAACCCACCGACAAGGGCGGGCTCAATCTCGGCACACTCGGATCGTCGCTCGTCCTCACAGCGATCCTGATCGCCTGCGTGGCTTGGACAGAGCGCAAGCGCGTGAGCCCGAGCGCAGCGCTTCCGCCCTAGACCGCGTGGCGCAGCGCTTGTTCGGCGTTGATGCCGGCGTCGATGGTCGCCTGCATTAGCTGGTCGGATGAACAGGGCAGTCCAGCCGCTGCGGCCGTTTGCGTCAGCATGAGCGGCAGTTCCTGGAGCGCTTCCTGACGGATCGCCTGGATGGCTCGCGGTGCCGCGACTCGGGCGAACACAGTGAGGCGCGTCAGCATCGGCCAGAGTGTTGGATCGGAGCCGGTGGGCGTCGCGACCGTGGCGCAGACATCCTCGGGCAGCTGGTTGCGCGCGAGCAAGCCTCCACCAATTTGGTAGGAGCACGTGCCGTAGCGTTCGCGCTCCAGGCATGCGCGTACCACCGGATCGCCTTGGCTCTCTTGCCACAACGCCATGTAGCCCTTGCCGTCGACCGCGAGGCAAGCCATCGCGCCGACCTCCGAGAGCAGCCCGCAGAGGAACGCCTCGCTGCGCGATACGTGCTTTAGATCCTTGGCGAGACGTCTGGCGAGCGCTCCGGTGAGAACGCAGGTCTCGTGCAGCTCCGGGCCAAGCTCGGTATCGGAACGAAACGCGGCGAGCATCGCCATCGCCGCGGCCATGCTGCGAATCTCGCCGATCCCCAGCACGCTCACCGCATGCTCGAGATCTCGCACTCGTCCCGACATGCCGAACACCGGGCTGTTGGCGATGCGCAGGGTCTCGCTCGCCAACGCCGGGTCGATCGCAATCGCGCCTGCCACCTGGTGGATGTGAGAGCGCAGGTCATCGGCGATCGCAATCACCCGCGTGGCGGCGGCTGGGATCGGACAGACCTCGCCGATCTGGTCAAGGAGCGCGGCGACTTTGTTGTCCGACATACCCACATGTATCGGCAGCCAGAGCCCACGACTTTAGCGCTGAGCGTGGGGACCCCTGATTTTCACCGAGTTTCTGTCGTTCAGGCCGGGGTCAGGTACTTGAGCGGAAGCTCCGTGGTGTCGACCACCCGGCGCATCACGAAGCTCGAATGAACGCCGGTCACGCCTTCGATGCGCGTGAGCTTGTTGAGCAGGAAGTCTTGGTACTCGTCCATGCTCGGCACCACCACCATCAGCACATAGTCGGCCTGCTGCCCCGTCACGAGGTGGCAAGCCACCACCTCGGGATAACGCTTGACGGTCTTCTCGAAGCGGTCGAAGCGCTCGGGCGTGTGACGGTCCATCGATATCTGGATGATGGCCGTGAGCGAAAGCCCCAGACGTTTGCGATCGAGGAGCACCACGCGCTTCTCGATCACACCCGCTTCCTCTAGCGCCTTGACGCGGCGCAGGCAGGGCGATGCAGAGAGCCCAACGCGCTCCGCCAGCTCCTGGTTGGTCAGGTTGCCGTCCGCCTGCAGCTCACGCAACAAGTGGAGATCGATGGCATCGGGGCGGAAAGCGTCGTCGCGCATCGCGCAATAATACACCACGGATACCCGTGCGTAAGCAATGTTCTGTCCGTATGACCGGATATTGCGCGCAGATAGCCAAGATATTGCGCGCTTCCATGACTAGACTCTGCGTTCGCGGGAGACACTTTTCCAGATGACTTACGACGCCAAGAAATACCGTCCCTTTCCTGTCTTGCAGAAGCCGGATCGACGCTGGCCGAGCCGCCGCATCGAACGTGCGCCCACCTTCTGTGCCGTGGATCTGCGCGACGGAAACCAGGCTCTGGTCAGGCCGATGACGGTCGAGCAGAAGCGCCGGATGTTCCAGCTCCTGGTCGACGTCGGGGTGAAGGAGATCGAGGTGGGCTTTCCTGCTGCTTCACAGACCGACTTCGACTTCCTGCGGGAGCTGATCGAACGAGATCTCGTGCCGGTCGACGTCACGATCCAGGTCCTGACCCAGGCGCGCGAGGATTTGATTGCGCGCACCTTCGAGTCGCTGGTGGGAGCGCGCCGCGCCGTCGTTCACCTCTACAACTCGACCTCCACCGTACAGCGCGAGCGCGTCTTCGGCCTCGGGCAGGCTGGGGTGACGGCCATCGCGGTGAGTGGAGCGGAGCAGGTGTTGGCTCATGCCGCGCGCCACCCCGAGACCCAGTGGGTGTTCGAATACTCGCCGGAGAGCTTCACCGGCACCGAGCTCGACTACGCCGCGGAGATCGTCAATGCAGTGCTCGGCGTGTGGCGACCTGACCTGGGGCAAGCCACCATCGTGAATCTGCCCTCCACCGTCGAGATGAGCACGCCCAATGTCTACGCCGACATGATCGAATGGATGTGCGAGCACATCACGCATCGCAAACATATCCAGCTGAGCCTGCACACGCACAACGACCGCGGCACGGGCATCGCAGCCGCGGAGCTCGGCGTGCTGGCGGGTGCGGACCGCGTGGAGGGCACGCTGCTCGGAAACGGGGAGCGCACGGGCAACATGGATCTCGTGACCTTCGCGATGAACCTCTACTCGCAAGGCATCGATCCGGGTCTCGACCTCTCGGACATGCGACGCATTATCGAGACCGTGGAAGCCTGCACGGAGATCGAGACGCATCCGCGTCACCCCTACGCTGGCGAGCTCGTCTTCACGGCGTTCAGCGGGAGCCACCAGGACGCGATCCGCAAGTGCCTGCACGCGCGGCAAGAGCGAGAGCCGTGGCAGGTCGCGTATCTGCCGATCGATCCGAGCGATCTCGGGCGCAGATACCAGGAAGTGATCCGCATCAACAGTCAGTCCGGCAAGGGTGGCGTGCTCTATGTGCTGGAACGCGACTTCGGCATCACGCTGCCGCGCTGGCTCTCGATTGATCTCTCTCGGCTGGTGCAGACTGAAGCCGAGCGCAGCGGCGGTGAGGTGGACGGCACCGCGATCCGACGCTTGTTCGACGCGGCGTATGTGACCGTTCCCTCGGGCTATCGGCTCTCGACCTACCAAGTGAAGCGTTCAGCCGCTCGCGTTCGCGTCGACGGCGAGGTCTCCGGGGCACGTTTCTCGGGCGAAGGTCACGGCGCCGTGGAGGCACTCGTCAACGCGATGCAGATCGGTGGAGCCGCTGCAGCGAGGGTCGAGTCGTTCGACGAGTACTCGGTCGGAAGTGGCACCACCGCAGCCGCCATGGCCTGC
>JADGRG010000659.1 GCA_017881145.1 Sandaracinaceae bacterium
CCACGACGCTCCCGCAGCGCCAGCACTGGCCGTCTTCCACTTGCTCGTTGGCCAACACGGTCGCACAGACCTCGCACCAGTTGGCGAGCGCGTGCTTCCGATAGGCCAGGCCCTGCTTCAACATCTCGATGAAGACCGCCTGCTCGTGGCGATAGTAGCTCGGATCGCAGGTCGCGAACTCTCGGCTCCAGTCGTAGGAAAGGCCGAGCTTCTTCAGCTGCTCGCGCATCTGCGCGATGTTGGCGTGAGTCCACTCGTGCGGATGCCGACCGCGCTCGATGGCGGCGTTCTCCGCGGGCATGCCAAACGCATCCCAACCAATCGGGTGCAGCACGTGCTTGCCACGCATACGCGAATGCCGCGCGAGGACGTCCCCGATGGAGTAGTTGCGCACGTGGCCCATGTGGATGCGCCCCGACGGATAGGGGAACATCTCCAGGAGGTAGAACTTCTCGCCGCCCTCCGCGTCATTGACCGCAAACGCGCCGCGCTCCGCCCAACGCTTCTGCCACTTCGGCTCGATCTCAGCGGGATTGTAACGCTCGTCCATGCATCACCCTGGTCGTTTCCGGCTGCGGGGTATCACGTAATCGCAGGACCAGCAAAGCGCCCGCCGCCAGTCCACACTGACTTACGCACCGATCCGGCCAGGCTCGGCGAAGACCGGTTCGAGGTGATTGACGGCCCCCTGCCCGTGACCCAAGCGAGGTGCGCTTGCGATGGCACGCGTCAGCCACTCTTTAGCCAGCCGGCAAGCCTCGAGCGTGCCGGCGCCGAGCGCGAGGCGAGCCGTGATCGCCGCCGAGAGCGTACACCCCACCCCGTGCGTGTGCGGCGAGTCGATACGGCGTGCGTATAGCTCGTGGATCGCGCCGCCGATGCAGAGCACATCGACCGGCTCACCTTCACGATGCCCGCCCTTGATCAACGCCGCGTGTGCGCCGAGATCTACCAGCGCTCGTGCCGCATCATGGATCTCCGCCGCACTCGACACGGACCTTCCCAGCAAGAGCGCTGCCTCGTCGAGATTCGGCGTCACCAGCGCAGCGCACGGCAAGAGCCGCTGGCGCAGCGCACTGCGACCTGCTTCGTCGAGCAGTACGGCGCCAGTCTTACTCACCATCACCGGATCGACCACCAGTGTCACGCGCTTCTCCGCCACGCGGTCGGCCACCAACTCGACCTGGGCAGCAGATCCCAGCGCGCCGGTCTTCGCCGCCATCGGCAGCAAGTCCGAAAGCAGCACGTCCAGCTGTTCGGCAAAGAGCGACGGTGAGAGCACCTCCACCCGACGCACCCCGAGCGTGCTCTGCGCCGTGATCAAACTAATCACTGCGCAACCGTAGACGCCGTGTGCGTGGAAGGTCTTCAGATCAGCCTGAATTCCAGCCCCGCCAGAGGGATCCGAGCCGGCGATGCTTAGCGCGACGCTTGTCATGTCGTCATCGTGCACGCGCCGGACCTGCACGCAAGCGCAGAGTTTTTCGTGCTAGCCTGCCCGGGCTCCGCTCGGCGGTTGTCTCTCGGGCATGCAGAATCAGCTCAAGATCCTCGTTGCGCTCGGACCCATCGTGCTCGGGTTGGCGTGTCAGCGACACGAGATTGCAAAGCCGCCGGCCCCAAGGAGCGTCGATAAGCCCGCCGCACAGGTGGCTGCACCCTCGCCGTCCCCCGATGCGGCTGTGCAGATGGTGTTGCACACCGTGAAGGAGGAAGAAACCCTCTGGGACATCGCGCACTCCTACGGTGTCGCCATGAAGGACATCATGGCTGCAAATGGGTTTCGCACCAACGACATCCGCCGCTTGCGCAAGGGCTCGCAGATCAAAATCACCGGCGCGACCAACGTCGTCGACGTGGAGACCAAGAGCGACCGGGCAGCACAGAAGAGCGCGCTGCCAGCGCTCGACGATGGTGCCTACCACTTCTTGCGCCGCGGCGAGGGCCTGTGGACGCTGGCCCGAATCTACGACGTGCCGATCGAAAGCATCATGGCGCGCAACGGGTTCAGCGACGACATCCACGGCCAGCTACGCATCGGCCAGCCCATCATCATCCCCGGCATCAAACAGAGTCAGGTGAAAGCCGTCGTTGACGCAACTCCAAAGCATGAAGGTTTCATGCACGAAATCTCGCGCGGCGAGACGGTCTGGGACATCGCCCACTTCTTCCAGGTCAGTGTCGCCGAGATCATGGCCGCCAACAGCATGACGGCCGAAGAAGTCACGAGCATCCACCAAGGCCAGAAGATCTTTCTGCCCGGCGTCGAAGACGACGGCCGCGGTCACGCGCATCGCAAAGTCTCGGCGCAGCAGCGACGTGCAGAGATCGCAGCCCAGCGCTTGGGGCTGGGCTCGCTGCAAGCGGCAGGCAGGCTTCTGCACGGCATCGTCGAGCCGCGCTGGGTCAAGGCAGCCGGCGGCGACAAGACCATGGTGGGCACGCTGCGTTGGCCGGTCAGCGCGGGAGTCTACGTGCGCGGCTACGGCTCGGGGCAAGGTGGCTACCACAAAGCGGTAGACATCATGGGCAAGCTGGGCTGGAACGTGCGCGCTGCGGCGCCCGGCGTGGTCGGCTACTCCGGCGACAAAGTGCGGGGCTTCGGCAACATGATCATGGTCGTGCACCCGGGCGGCTGGGTCACGCTCTACGCGCACAACTCCGTAAACTTCGTCACTGCCGGCGAGCGCGTGCAGCGCGGTGCCGTCTTGGCCGAAGTCGGCAGCACCGGACGCAGCCAGGGGCCGCATGTGCACTTCGAGCTGATCTACGACGGGAAGAACTGCGATCCTGGGCCGCTCTTTCGCCCTGGCGTGCGGCACCGCAATGGCAAGCTCGAGCCGCTCGCCTACACGTCGTGGCGTATTCCGAGCAAGCGTCCGCAGGTCGTGGCCTGCGCCAGACGCCAGAAGCATCCGATCGGACAGTCGGTCGAGGCCGAGCTACCCGAGATGGCTCCGCTCGACGCCAGCGCCAAGCAAGCCACCGCCGACCTCAGCGACGAAACCACGCCAACCGACCCGCCCTAACGCACGCGGCGTTCAGAAGCGGCTTAGAGCGAGCGCGCCCGCAGAACGAACCGGAGGAATAGCCAGGTGCTCGTCGCTTCGCTTCTGCGCGCCGTGGCTATTTCGAGGATTCGTTCGAGGACGTAAGCCGCTATGAGCCGTTTCTGGGCGCCGCGCGTCAGCCGAAGATGCGGGCGTTGCTCGACGCTCCCACTTCGATGCCGGAGCGGATCAGCAGCGCTCGCAGGTCCGGTTCGCGGCCCATGAACTCCTTGAAGAGCAGCATCGGATCACGACTGTCGCCTTGCGCGAGAATGTGCTCGCGAAACGCCCTGCCTACTTCGCGGGAGAAGACGCCTTCGCTCGTGAACCGCGAGAACGCATCGGCGTCCAGGACTTCGGCCCATTTGTAGCTGTAGTAGCCGCCCGCGTAGCCAACCGGGTGCGAAAAGAGGTGGCCGAAGCCGAGCACCATCGCGTAGTCGTC
>JADGRG010000660.1 GCA_017881145.1 Sandaracinaceae bacterium
CTGGTGGCCGCCATGGATCCGCACGACTCCGTCGGCGGGCTCGACAAGCACTTCCCCGACGCCCGCTTCTTCACCGAGATCGAGCGCTTCGACCGCTACCTGGAGCGTCTGCGCCGCGAGAAGCGCCCCGAGCGCGTCGACTACCTCTCGGTCTGCTCACCCAACTACCTGCACGACGCGCACTGCCGCCTGGGCCTGCGTGTGCACGCCGACGTGATCTGCGAGAAGCCACTCACCGTCTCACCGTGGAACATCGATGCCCTGGCCGAGCTCGAGCAAGAGTTCGGCAAGCGCGTGTACACGGTGTTGCAGCTGCGCCTTTTGCCGGTGCTGCGCGATCTCAAGAAGAAGCTCGAGTCCGACCCCAAGCGCAAGCGCGCGCAGATCAGGCTTTCCTACGTGACGCGCCGCGGCCACTGGTACCAGACCTCGTGGAAGGGCGACCCTGCCAAGTCGGGCGGAGTGGCCATGAACATCGGCATCCACTTCTTCGATCTGCTCTTGTGGCTGTTCGGCAAGCCGCGCAAGAACGAAGTGCACCTGAGCGAGATCGACAAGATGGCCGGCTTCATGGAGCTGGAGTGGGCCGACGTCAGCTGGTTCCTATCGGTCGACCGCGCCGACCTGCCCGCCGGTTACTTCGAGGCCGGCAAGCCCGCGTTCCGCTCGCTGACCATGGACGGCCAGGAGATCGAATTCTCCGAAGGCTTCACCGAGCTACACACCACCGTCTACCGCGACATCCTCGCGGGCGGCGGCTACGGTCTGATGGAAGCCAAGCCTTCGGTCGAGCTGGCGTACGCACTGCGCACCGCCGATGTCGTGGCGAGCCCGTCGGTCGTGCACCCGCAGGTGGAGCGCGTACGCGGTCGCACGCGGGTCGTTCCGGCTGGCAGCATCCCGCCGCCACGCGTGGGTTGAGACTCACTGCCGCAGCGTAGCCGCAGCCTCACAGCGCCGGCTCAGGAGCAGCTGACACCGCACGCTACAGGTGCACCGGACCGCGTGCGCGAGTGGCGCGAGGAACCAATTCATGAAAGATCGTGCCGTTTGCGTTTTCTCTTCACACACACATCAAGGTTCTTCAGAGCCTCGATGTCCACAACTGAGCTACTGCTGTGAGCGCTTGTCTGCTCATGGCGAGCACAGAGCGCAGAGCCGATCCGCACCGCTTGCATGGCGGCCACAGCACGTGAACGTTCACTTGCTCCGACCACACGGTTCGACCGAAAGTCGCTACCGCCGCGGCAGCATGCCGGCTGAAGCTCGTGTCGACGTTTGCTTGCTGTTTCGGCGAGCGCGGCAGGCCAGAGTTCCAGCCCAACTCGGCACCGCACGGCGTTGACTCCGCAGCGCCTCTGAGTAGGCTCGGCACGCGTCCACGGGCTGCCGCTGGGGCGCGTTCAGCATGACCACCCGAGTCCCACCGGCGCAGCGTAAGCTCCGCGACCTCGCGATCTTCGCAACCGCGCTCTCCGCGCGGCTTCCGTTCTTGGCGGCAGGCTACGGTCTCGACCCCGATGCCTGGCGGGTGGCGGAGTCCGCACGGCGTCTGGCACGCGGTGAAGGTTACTTGCCGTCGCGCTGCCCGGGCTACCCCGTGGTCGAGTTTGCGAACGCGTGGCTGGTGCGCTGGCCGGCTTGGACGAGCAACCTCGTCACGGCAGTGTTCAGCGCGGTGGCGGCCACGCTGCTCGTTCGACACATGCGGCAGCTCGGCATGCAGCGCGCCGAGTGGACCGGGGTCGCGTTCGTGTTCGTGCCGGTCGTTTTCGTTAACAGCGTGGTCACGCTCGACTACCTCTGGGCAACGATGTTCATTCTCGCGGCTTGGAGCAGCGCGCACGGCGAGCGCTGGGCGCTCGCCGGACTATGTCTCGGTGTCGCCATGCGTTGCCGGTTGAGCTCGGGCGTCGTCGGAATCGCGCTCGTGATGCTTGCGTGGAATGGCGACCATCGCGTGCTCCTTCGGCGCACAGTGGTGATGGCAGGGGTCGCGCTCGCGACCGTCATCGCTTGCTACGCGCCGGCCTACCGGAGCTTCGGCGGCCTTGGCTTCTTGACGTTTGTCGATGCCCGCCGTTCGCTCGTCGACATCGCTTTCACTGCATCGGTCGGCGTCTGGGGCATCGTCGGCTCACTCGCGCTTCTGGGGGTCGTTGCATACGTCGGACTAGCCTTCTTGCGGCGCAAGCATGCTCTTGCGCCGACTGTGCCTCGCAAGACCGGCAGGGCGGCGGTCATGGTGATAGCCCTCGAGATTCTGGTGTTCCTGCGGCTACCGTCCGAGGCCGCTTACCTGATCCCGGTCGTCCCCTTCGCATTGCTGCTCGCGCACGGCGTGGTGTCCCCCCTCGTGCACAAGCTCGTAGTCGTGGCGATGGTCGTGTCGTCGTTCACGTTCGGGCTCTGGGCGAACGTGACTGAAGTCGGCAGCGTTCAGCCGACGCGCCTGGCGGTCACCTTCACGGCAGCTGGGCTGCCGCTGCTCATCGATCCGCTGCAAGGCCCGGTGCAGGTAGACCACCTGCGCAGGCTGAGCAGCTCGCGCTATGTGCAGGCCGTCATCGCGCAACTACCGCAGCTCGAAGCGGATGCCGTGGTGATTTGCGGCACGTTCCTGCCGGAGCTGCGGGTGACGCTTCCGGCGCCGCTGGACCGGCGGCTCAAGGAGCTCCCAACCGTGGCCGAGCTCGACAGCTACCAGCGCAAGCACGCGCCGATCTACTTTCTCGATGGGCAAGACCGCTACGGCACGCAGCACGGCCGCGACCTGCACGGCCTCGGCGCACGCAAGCTGGCCGTCGCCGTGCGGTGACTGCCAGATCTCGTCGAAGAGCAGTCGCTGGCCGTTGAGCGCCACTGGGTCGGCCTCGAGATAGTGCAGGTGGTCTTCGTGGAAGTTGATCACGAGCCTGCCAGCAGCTGGCGATACAGCTGCTCCATGCGTGTCATCTCGGCATCCTGACTGGCGCGTTCCACGACCAC
>JADGRG010000661.1 GCA_017881145.1 Sandaracinaceae bacterium
CACGTCTCTGACGGGTGAGAGATCGAGCGCGAGAGGAGGCTAGCAACATGCACAGATCAGAGACCGCAGAGTTCATCGAGTGTCTGGCGTGCCGCGCGGAGATCTCGATCGATCGGGATCGCGCGTTTGCCGTGACCGAGGACTCCGGGCTCTGTTTCTCATGCGCGATCAAGCGCGGTGGAGCCTACGACGAGCTTCACGACGCCTGGACCAGGTCGCCTGACGTCAGCGATTACGCGAGCCCGGAGCAGCGAGCCTGAGGCTGGACAGGGGCGATGCGCACGAGGATGCCTTCGTGGCGATTCGCGACGCGTTCGACGCGCTCGAACGCCGGCTCGAAGACTTGGTGCGTCAACAAGACCACCGCGCCAGGTGACCGTGCGCGGATCTGCGCCCTCGGCCGGTTAGCCGGCGACCTGTGCAAGGGAAGGCGCACTGGCCTGCCCAAAGCCACGGCGCGAGGGTGCCAACCGAGCGTTGCGCAACAGGGAGAGAAGCATGGGCGGCAGGGCATGGGATTGCGCGTGGAGGTTGGCGCTGGTTGCCACTTTCGGCTGCGCTGGTAGCGCTCCGAACGCCGGAACCGCAGGGATTTCAACGCCGAACACGGCGGGCTCGCAGACCAAGGTGACCGTGGTAGACGCAGGCCAGCTCGGGACCGAGACCAAGAGTGGCGGAGGCGGCACCGTCGGCACATCCGCCTCGGGCGACGAGGGCGGCGCTCCTGCCGCTGATGGCGGCAGCGTGAGCGGGTATCATGCCACGGTCGCCGATGGCGGCACGGGGGATGGCGGCCCTGCGACCCGCGCCACTGGTCCTTCCGACTGGACGCCTGGCGACTATCCCTCCGACATCAACGCGCAGACCTATCTCGAAATCACAGGTCACCGCGTGCTCCATCCAGAGCGGCGGGCACTGCTGGTTCGGCAGCCCCGACTGCGGGACCGGCGGTGGTGTGATCGGCTCGGTCGTGGTGGGTGCGAAGAGCAACACCATGGTCAACAACGACGCCATCTGGGACTTCTTCTCGCGCCACTCGAAGTGACGGGCGGCGCAGGCCATGCAGGCCACACGCCGCCGTCAGCACCGAGTCAGCCGCCTGCGCCTACTTGCTCTTCCACTCCGCGAGCGCCTTCTTCACGTCCGCGGCGAAATAGAACATCGGCGACTTCTGACCCAGCTCGTTGGCACGCAGAGCGAGCGGATACGCTTCCTTCTGCTTGCCCTGCGCCGCCAAGAGCTGCGCCTTGGTCCACAGGTTCAGCCAGTCTTCCTTCATCTGCAGGGACTTCTCCACCAGCGCAAGACCGGCCACGTAGTCCTTCTTGCTCTCCAGCTGGTAGCGAGCAGCACTGTTCCAGACGCGCCAGCCATCGTTGCTCAGCGCAGTCAGAGCGGCCTGCACTTGCGCGTCGGTGTCGACTTGGATCGGCATCCCGACGAGCACTTTCTCCCAGCCGAGCGCAAGCGTGGCGTGGAAGTCGTCGAAGTCGATGACCTCATAGGCCAGCCGCTCACGCATCGCGACGGCTTGCGGCTTGGCGGTGACGCGCAGCACATCCAGCTCCTGCTTGTAGCCCGAGCCAGTGCCGGGCTGCGTCAGGTCCTTGTTCAGGATCAGCGTCCAGCTGCTCGCGCCGGGAATGGCGAAGAACGCATAGGTTCCCGCAGGTACGGGCTTGCCGTCGATCTTCACGTCGCGGCTGAAGCTGACCTTGGTGACCGAGTTGGCACCGGCGCGCCAGAGCTTGTCGTAGGGCACGACCGTGCCCCAAATCTTGCGGCCCTTCGCTCCCGGCGACGAATATTCGACGCTGATATCCGTGAGGCCCACGGTCTGCGTGACCTTCGCATTCGGGCTGAGCTTGGGCAGATCGACTTGCTGCGCGAAGGCTGGCGCCGCGACTGCGAGACACAACGAAACGAGCAAGAGCATACGCTGGTGCATGGTGACCCCTTGTTAAATGGTTGAACGGTTGAATGGCTCGGCGCAAAGCGAAATGGCAGCGCGCCAAACAGTTGAACGGGACTAGTGAGAAGCCATGGTGAAGGGCGGCATCCTAGCAGCGTCAGCCGGGACCGACCAGCACACGCTCATACGCTGCAACGGCTGGCTCAGGACTGAAGCGAGCAAGAGCATCCGCGCGCGCAGCCTGTGCCATGCGAGCTCGACGCGGCTCGTCACTGAGCAGCGACGACACCGCCGCTGCGAGCGACTCCGGATCGGCCGGTGGGACAAGAAGCCCCGTCTCCCCGTGACGCACCACGTCGGGCAGGCCGCCGACTGCACTGGCGACAACCGGCACTCCACAAGCCAATGCCTCGAGCGCAGCAAGGCCGAAGCTTTCGGTCTCGCTCGGCAGGAGGAAGAGGTCCGCGCACGAAAGCAGCTCCGCGAAGTGCGGCAATGCGCCGAGACAGAGCACGCGGTCGGCGACACCGAGCTGCGCGGCCAGCGCTTGCACTTGCGGGCGTTCTGGGCCCTCACCCACCAGCACGAGTGCGACCTCGTGCGACTTGGCCAAGAGCGAAAGCGCCCGCACCGCATCACCGACGCGCTTGAGCGCACGGAAGCTGGAGCCGTGCCAGAGCACACGCGGTCGACGCGCGGGATCATCCCAGCCCGAAAGGTGCGGGAAGAGCCGGCGCAGGTCGCCCTGGTGCGGGATGAAGGCCGCAGCATCGACGAAGTTCGGGATGACCTCGATCGTTCTGTCGCGCAGACCGAGCACCTCGATCGCACGCTGCCGCAGCCAAGCCGA
>JADGRG010000662.1 GCA_017881145.1 Sandaracinaceae bacterium
CCGAGCGCGAGGTAGGCGCGCGCCATGTTCGGCAGGTCCGCGAGGCGGTCCGGGTCGGTGCTGGTGAGCAGGGCTTCCGCCGCCGTGAAGTCTCCCGCCGCGATCAGCACGCGCAGGCGCAGCTCGGCGTGCGCGGGGTCTGCCGGCACGGCTTGCAGGATGCGGGCTGCGAGCGCTGGCCTGCCAGCATCGAGCAACGCCTGTGCCGTGCGCAGCAGCCGCTCTTGCCCCGACCTCGCGACCCGCAGCGAGGCTTGGGCGGCAGTGAAGAGTCCCTCGCCATCCTGACGCAAGAGGGCCAGCTCGAGGCGGGCCAAGGCTGCGCCAGCGCTGCCGGGCAGGCTACGTGCCTCGAAGCGCTGAAGGACCGCCACCGCGCGCTCCGGCTGACCGTTGGTGCGCAGCAGCTTCGCCAGCGCCAGCGGCGCGTGCGCAGACCAGGGCGCTGCGCTTTCGGCCCGCTCGTAGGCGCTGAGCGCGGCTGGCAGCTCGGCATGTCGCGAGGCGATCTCGGCGTGCGCAAGCCAGACGGTCTCGCTCGGCGGCCCCGCGACGGGCGCTTCGGCCAGCAAGGCTTCCGCGTCTTGGCGCGCTCCGGCTTCGTCCAGTGCCGTGGCCAGGCGGCAGAGCACGTAGGGGTCGTCCTCGGCGTCGGCGAGCGCTCTGCGATAAGCCTCGATCGCCGGCCCGAGCCTGCCTTTGGCGCGCAGCAGCTCGGCGCGCACGAACCACTCGTAGGCGAAGGGCGAGACGTAGCTGGCAGGCCGTCTCGGATTTTGGCCTGCCGCTGGCGCCGAGCCGCTCATCTGCGTGTGTCCGCAGCCGCTGCCGAGGCCGGTGCCCGTGGCGCAGAGCAACGCGAGCCAGAGAGCCGGTCGGATGGCAGGTCGCATGCCGCGGGATGCTAGCAGGCCGACAGGAAGGTTGAATCCCTGCTTTGGCCTCGCCTATGATGGCGAAACTCCCGCCGCCTCGTGCGTGCGGGCCGGAGGCACGATGAGCCAGTCGGACACCAACTACCTCGACCTTTTCCCAGCTTGGCTGCGCTCGCTGGGCGACGACGCCGAAGAGCTCGGTGCCATCGTGTCCGAGACCGCCGTGCCCGAGAGCCCGCGTCAGATGATCGCGGGTGGGCTCAACTACCTCTTCAAGTCGCTCGATTTGATCCCCGACGGCATCGATGACATCGGCTACCTCGACGACGCCTTCGTGCTGCGTGTCGCCTCCGAGCTGGCTGTCCAGGAAGACCTCGGCGATTTGGGCACCGAGAAGTTGCGCACGCTCAATCGCTTGGCGAGCGACGCCGACGCGGTGCGCGAATTTCTCGGCAAGGACTTCTCTCGCTTGTCCGACTATGTAAAAGGGCTGCGCAAGGGCGCCGCTCGCGGCCGTTCGGCGGCGGATGTCATCGGCAACGAAGCGACGCAGGCTGCGTTCCTCAGCGACGTGCGCGGCTTCGGCAAGAGTTATCAATCACCGAGCTTCTCGCGTGAGGAAAAGACCTTGATCAAGCTGCGGGCCTTCTTCGACGCCAAGCTCCCGCGCTGAGCGCCTCAGAGCCCGCATCTGCCTGGTTGTGCGTTGTTGAGCGTTGTTGAGCGTTGTTGAGCGTTGTTGACATGCGCGGCGACCCGCCTATAACCGGACTCGCCGCAGGCATATTTCTGCGTGTTTTGAAAGGGTCGAACCGGCGATGAACCCCTTCGTGATGCTCATCATTCTCTTCTCGATGCTCGGGCTCTTTGCGTGGTCCGCGGCGCGACGCTTCATGCTCGCAGCTACGGCCAAGAGTGAGCCGCGCTTCTCGATTGAAGGAGCTGCGCTCGGCAAGCGCATCGAAGACACGCTGGTCTATGCCTTCGGGCAGAAGCGGATGCCCAACTACCGCGCAGCCGGCATCGCGCACATTGCGATCTTCGGCGGCTTCTTGGTGCTCTCGATCCGCACCTTGACGCTCTGGGGTCGCGGCTTCGATCCAAGCTTCGATTTCTTCGGCTTGCTCTCGCTCGAGAATCCGCTGGGAGCTGCCTACAACGTCGTGAAAGACCTGTGCGGCGTGCTGGTCCTGCTCGGCTCCAGCGTCTTCGTCTATTACCGCGTCATCAACAAGCAGAAGCGCATGACGTTGAGCGGCGAGGGTCTGCTCATCCTCGGCATCATCATGACCATGATGCTCGCGGACATGCTCTACGACGGCGCTCACATGGCGATTGCCGCCATCAACGGCGGCGAAGCGCTCGGCTGGCGTGCCGTGGAACCGGTCGGCTCGATCTGGGGCATGGCGCTGGGTTCGATGGGCCTCTCCGAAGGCGCGCTCACCGTGCTCGAGCACGTCGGCTTCTGGTGGCACTCGACCTTCCCGCTGATCTTCTTGAATCTGCTTCCCTACTCGAAGCACTTCCACGTCATCACAGCGATCCCCAACGTGTTCGCGCGCAACCCGCAGCCGAACAAGTTGCCGACCATCGTCGACCTCGAAGGCAAGGTCGAGCGCGAGGAGCCGATCGGCTTCGTCAAGATCACGGACCTGTCGTGGAAGGACGTGATGGACCTCTACACTTGCACCGAGTGCGGTCGTTGCAGCGACAACTGCCCCGCCTACACCACGGACAAGAAGCTCTCGCCCAAGCACCTCACGCTCGCGCTGCGCGATCACCTCTTCGCGTGCGAGCCGAGCCTGCTCTACAAGGGCACCTCCGCCGAGCCGAAGCCGAGCGAGCTCGGTGAGATGCATCGCCACGAGATGCACCACGGCGATCCTCCGAAGGACGCCTACTTCGTCGCCGATCAGCCGGTGGAGCTGGTGCCCAACATCCTCGACCCGGACGTGATCTGGGCCTGCACCACCTGCCGCGCCTGTGAAGAGCAGTGCCCCGTCATGATTTCGTACGTCGACAAGATCGTGCAGATGCGCCGCAACCTGGTGATGATGAAGAACGAGTTCCCGGCCGAGCTCACCAAGCCCTTCAACGGCATCGAGACCAACGGCAACCCCTGGAACATGTCGCAGATGGATCGCGCTGGCTGGGCCGACGGTCTGGACGTGCCCATCCTCTCGGAGAACAAGGACGTGGACGTCCTCTACTGGGTTGGTTGCGCCGCCAGCTACGACGACCGCGCCAAGAAGATCGCTCGTGCCACCGTCTCGCTGCTCAAGCATGCGGGCATCAAGTTCGCGATCCTCGGCACCGACGAGTGTTGTACCGGCGATCCGGCGCGGCGCGCGGGCAACGAGTTTCTCTTCCAGATGATCGCGCAGCAGAACGTCGAAACGCTCAAGGGCTACGAGGTCGAGAAGAAGAAGATCCTCGCCACCTGCCCGCACTGCTTCAACACTCTGCTCAACGAATACCCCGACTTCGGCGGGCACTTCGACGTGGTGCACCACAGCACATACCTGAATGACCTGGTCACGCAGGGCAAGCTGGTGCCGAAGAACCGCCACGAGGGCACGGTGGTGTTCCACGACAGCTGCTACCTCGGCCGCTACAACGAGGTCTACGACGCGCCGCGTCAGATGCTCCGGGCCATTCCGGGCGTGAAGCTGGAAGAGGTCAACTACTGGAACAAGAACAAGGGCCTGTGCTGCGGTGCAGGCGGCGCGCAGATGTTCATGGAAGAGCAGGGCGAAAAGCGCGTGAACGTCAAGCGCACCCTGCAGCTCCTCGACACCGGCGCCAAGACCATCGCCACCGGCTGCCCCTTCTGCATGACCATGCTCACCGATGGGCTCAAGGCGCAGGAGAAAGACGAGAGCGTGCAGCAGCTCGACATCGCCGAGCTGCTGGCGATATCAGTCGGCATCGAGCTCTCGGCGACGCCTGCGGCCGCGGAGTAGCGGATGCCGGGGGGCGAGCTCTTCTCGGTGATGCGCACACTGCTTGCGCTGGCAGGCGTGTGCGCACTGGCGTGGGTGGTGCTCGCCTGGCTGGCGCGACGGGGGTTCGGCGTGGTGCGCCCCTCCGCATCCGCTCGCTTGCAGGTGCTGGAGCGCGTCGTGCTCGCTCCGCGCAAGGAGCTCTATCTCGTGCGCGCAGACGCGCGAGTCTTTCTGGTCGGCGTAGGCGAGGCTTCCGCGCCCAACCTGATCGCCGAGCTCGATTCCCAGGCGGCCGCATCCAACGCAGCGTTGCAGCACTCGGGAGCGTGAGATGAAGATGCGCGCTCTGCGTCTGCCTGCTCCGCGGCGATGGTGGCTGAGCGCACCGCTGGCGGGGCTCTCGCCGCTGACGGCGGCATCCACGGCGCTGGCGGATGCGGGTGTGCATGCGTCGACTGCGCCGTGGGTCGTGCAGAACTACTTGCCGCTCTTGGTGCTCGGTCTTCTGCCCTTTCTGCTCATCGCCACGACCAGCTTCGCCAAGCTTTCGATCGTGTTCTCGGTGCTGCGGAACGCGCTCGGCACGGGGCAAGTCCCCTCGGGCATGGTGATCACCGTGCTTGCGGCGATCCTGACCGCCTACCTGATGACGCCGGTCGCGCGCGACATGGCCACCGCCAGCGCACCTTACGCGCTGCACGTCGACTGGCAGGCGCCGCTCGCGCCCGAGAGCCGAGCCGCGCTCTTCGATGTCTTCGAGCACGGTACAGAGCCCCTGCGCAAGTTCCTCGCGCGCAATGCCGGTCGCTCCGAGCTTTCGTTCTTCGTGACTCTCGCACGGCGCGCACGGCCCGAGGCCGAGCGCAAAGACGTCAGCGATCAGGACCTGATGGTGGTCTTGCCGGCATTCTTCATCACCGAGCTCAAAGAGGCCTTCGAGATAGCGTTTCTCGTACTCGTCCCATTCCTGGTGCTCGATCTAGTGATCGCCACGATCCTTACATCGCTCGGCATGCAGACGCTCTCGCCCGCCGCAGTGGCGCTGCCCTTCAAGCTCTTACTCTTCGTGACGATCGATGGCTTCCGCGCGCTGAGCGAAGCGTTGCTCGCAGGTTACAGCTAAGCGCGAGTCAATGAGCTGTGTGGAAGCACAGACTCATGTGTACCGAGAAGCGTCGGGCACGACGTCGATCTGGTGGTGCGTTAGCCAGTGCGGTCAAGAGTTCTGACGGAGATCAGGTCTTGGTCGGCGATTGCGCGAACATCGTTGGTTGAGAGCTCAACCAGCGCTTGCGTGCGACCAGAGGCTCGAACGAACTCCACTTCGAGGCCGTCGGGCTCATAGACCTCGACGACCGCACCCAGATCGCCGCGCCGCAACCCGTGCTCCGGAAGGTCACGATTGAGCACGACAGTATCGAGTGCAGTGAAGTTCACAATGTCTCTCCGGGGAACGCTGTCACCAGCCGAGGCAGACTTTCGCCGTGTCGTACGATCCAGACGGTAACCACGGCAGCGGACTTGCCTGACGGCCCGGCAAGAATA
>JADGRG010000663.1 GCA_017881145.1 Sandaracinaceae bacterium
AAAGGGCCTGGTCGTGGGCGCCGAGGAAGACAAGCTCGGCATCCGCGGATCGTCCACGGTGACTTTGCACTTGGACGACGTGCACGTGCCCGACGAGCACGTGCTGGGCGAGCCCGGCAAAGGCGCTGACTACGCGCACGCTCTTCTGGCGTGGGGCCGCACGCTGATGTCCGGCGGTTGCGTGGGCATCGCGCACGCAGCGCTAACGCTGGCGCTCTCGCATGTCTCGACGCGCAAGCAGTTCGGTAAGACGCTGAGCGAATTCACGCTGGTGCGCGGACACATCGCGCACATCGCCTCGCGCATCTACGCCATGGAAGCCATGGTCCGCATGACCGGCTGCTTGCAGGCAGAGGGCCGCACCATCGATGCCCTCTCGGCCCTGACCAAGGTGTTCTGCAGCGAGACCGCCTTCGAAGTTTCCGATCTCTCGCTGCAGCTGCACGGTGCGCTCGGCTTCCTCGAACCGACCGGCATCGCACGAGCGTTGCGCGACTGTCGCATAACGCGCATCTTCGAAGGCGCCAACGACGTGTTGCTGCTGCGCATCGGTGCCTCGATCATGACGTCCGCCGCGCCTGCCGAGCTGTCCAAGTTGCGCGCGGTCGTGGCCCCGGAGCTGCGCGATGTGGCGCAGGTTTGGGATGAGCTGGCGCAGGCTGCGGGCCGGCACATGAGCGCGGTGCGTGCACTGCATGGCATCTCGGTGGTGCGCCGGCAGCTGATCTTGGCGCGGGCTTGCCAGGTCGAGCTCTGCCTACATGCCGCGCTCGGCTCGCTCTTGCGAGCCAACGCCGAGGCCTGCGAAGAGAGCTACGGCCTCGGGGAGCACGCTGCCCGAACGCTGCTCTTGGAAGCTGAAGAGCACTTGCGACGCCTTGCTGATCCACAGCTCGATGAGCAGGAAGCACGCGCCGCAGCCATCAGCGAACGACTCTATGTCTCGGCCGGACAACGGCCTTTATCGCGCTCGCATGTAGCAGCAGCAGCAGGGAAGGAGCTTTCACGATGAAGGTCCGTTTCATCTACGCCAAGTTCAATCGCCACGCCGAAGACCACCCCGAGCTGCGCGAGCATGTGCCCTGCAACGAATACTTCGGGCCACCATCGCTCGGCATCGCGATGCTGGCGGCGTCCACACCGAGCACCTGGGAGCTCGACTTCAAAGACGATCGACTGGAAGACGTCGGCCTCGACGATCCGGGCATCGATCTGGTGGCGATCTCCTGCTTCACACCCTCGTCGATACGCGCCATGCATCTTGCCGACGAGTTCCGCAAGCGCGGCAAGCAAGTGGTGATGGGCGGGATCTTCCCGAGCATGATGCCGGACGTGGTTGCGCCTCACTGTGATGCAGTCGTCATCGGCGAAGCCGAGGGCGTGTGGCCGCAGGTCTTGGCCGATGCCGCAGCGCGAAAGCTGAAGCCGGTCTACCGCGAAGAAACGCCCTTCGATCCTGCGCTCTTGCCCTTGCCACGCGTCGACCTCTACATGGAAAAGGAAGGCCGGCTCTACTGTCCGGACGACTACCCCGTGCAGGTGTCACGTGGCTGTCCACTCTCCTGTATCGCTTGCGTCTTGCCGGACGTGATGGGTCGCAAGATGCGGCACATGCCGCTCTCGCACACGCTTGGGCAGATCGACCAGCTCAAGGCGCGCGGCAAGCTGGGCTCGTTCACCGAGGACACCAGCTTCTTCTTCGGCTCCGGCACGCAGCGTCGCTTCGGAGAGTTGCTCGATGCGATGGCCGCTCGCGGGGGCGACGCGTGCATCAGCTACATCGGCATCTCCATGCCGATGATCCTGGCGACGCCCGAGCCCTTCTTCGCACGTATGCGCGCCGCCGGTATCAAGATGTTCTACCTGGTGGGCGGCTTCGACCCGATCACTCAGAACGCTTTCAGCGGCAAGGACGACAAGGCCTATCAGCGCGCCGTGGATTCGATCCGTAAGGCCTTCGACCAAGGCATCGAGCCTTACACATCGTTTCTGGTCGGCAACGATGGCGACGACGAAGGCGTGTTCGACAGGATGCTCGAGTTCTCCAATCACGCACGCGTGCACAAGGCAGAGTTCGCGGTTTCCACGCCCTACCCTGGCACGCCACTCTGGAAGCGCTTCGTCGCCGAAGACCGCATCCTGCATCGCGACTTCTCGCGCTACAACGATGCCAACGTCGTGTTCAAGCCAGCCCAGATGAGCCCGGAGCGTCTGCAGGAGGGCTATCTGCACCTCTGGCGCGAGTTCTACCGCCCGCGGCAAGGCCTGCGCGGCGAAGGCCTCTTCGAGCGCACCATCCAGTTCTGATTACGCGCGGGCGGCGGCTGCAGCGGTGGCTCAGTGCTTGGCTGCCGCGCCTGCTGCCCTGCCGCTGCGTGCAAGCTCGAGCATCCGGTCGACCGGGAAAGCGTCGTGGACCAAGAGCTGGCCCCATGCGCCCAGCCCGTAGGCTCGAAGTCTGGCCTCGGAGATCGCGTCGCCCCGGATCAGCGGCAACACATAGACGAACCAGGCGAGAGACGCGCCGAGCAAACCGGCTGTAGCCGCCGCAATCGCTCGCCGCGCAGCCGGTCGGCGCGCAGACAGCTCCGCCACGCAGAAGGCGATGGCCAATCCGTAGAAGGGGAGAATGTTGCTCATGTAATAGAGCATCGTCATCCGCGGAGCCACGGCCCAGAGAGCG
>JADGRG010000664.1 GCA_017881145.1 Sandaracinaceae bacterium
CCCGAGCAAGAGCGGTGTGGCGAAGGAGAGAGCGTCGCCCTGCCCGAACCACGAGCCCCGTTCGTCGGCCTGTGCATGCACATAGACCAAGCTGTAAGCGGGCAACAGGCCGATGGCGGCGGGGTTGACGTCGATCGCGGCGGCGTCGTCCTGGCCGACGAGCACCGAGGCCGGCGTCGCGACGGAATCGGTTGCGCGGTGGAACTGCGCGTGCACAGGCAGGCAAAACCCACAGAGCCCAAGGAGCAGAAAAGCCTTCCGCAGGAAAGTTCCCATACGTCTCCCATATCACGAGACGCGCCCCACCCGCTGCCGAAGCGAGTCTCAGGACAGGACATGACTTGGCGCCGACGCCCGGACCACTGTAACGTCTGAAACGTGCGCATGCTCCGCCCCCGGCCCGTCTCCCGCGCGAGACCAACCCTTTTGGCCTTGTCTCTCGGCTGCGCGCTCTTGGCTGCGCTGCCAGCGCCGCGGGCTCTCGCTCAAAGCAGCGAGCAAGGTGGAGCTGCGACGGAAGCCACGCCAAACACGGCGGGCGAGCTCCCAACCGCAGGTGCTGGACAACTCTCCGCAGGCACGAAAGCTCCAGCGCAAGCGCTCGACCACTATCAGCGCGGACGCGAGCACTACCTCGCCGGTCGCTATCGCGAAGCGCTGGACGAGCTGAAGGCAGCGCTGGCCCTCGATCCTGATTCGCCCAACCTCGTCTACAACGTGGCGCGGGTGAACGAAGACCTCGCCAATTTCGACGACGCGATCTCCTCATACCAGCGCTATATCGAGCTCTTGCCGAGCGGCGCGACCGCCGAGCGCGACAAAGCTGACCAAACCATCCGGCGCCTGCAAGGGGCGAAAGCGGAGCGCGCGAGCCGCGAGCCGGCGCCGATCCCGTCTGAAAGCGCCGCTCCGCCGGAGCCAGCTAGCGAACGCGCCTACGGTCGGGCGGACTGGCTCTTCTGGACAGCAGCCGGCGCTGGCGCAGCGCTGGCGGTGGGAGGCGGCGTGTTCGGCGTGCTCGCTCTGCAGCGCGAGAACAAGGTCTCGAGCTTCGTCCTCGGTCGCGATGGCGCGCTCGCGCGACGCAAGCAGCTCGTTTCCCAAACCAACACGCTAGCGACCGCATCCGATGCCTTGTTCATAGGCGCAGTGGTCAGCGCGGCCGGGGCAGCCTTGCTCTATTTCTTGCGCGCTCCGCCAAGCGCTCACTCCGCCAGCACAGTGCAAACGCAACTCGACTTCGACGGCCGGCGCGCCGAGCTGCGGATCAGCGGCTCATTCTGATCGCACAAATGCTCGCTTCACTAACACTCTGTGAGCCATTGTGCAGAGTGCGACGCAAAGCGTCGTGATCGCATGGGCGGGGGCGCTCTTGCTCTTGGGCGCCGCGTGCAACCCGAGCTCGGCAGCGCCTGCCGGCAGGCGGTTCCGCCGCTGACGGCGGCAACCAGTTCGGCAATGCGACCGCAGGTGGCGTTCGAGGAGCGGGCGGAGCCTACATTTTGTAGCTGAGCACGCACCGCAGAAAACGGGGGCGGATCGCGATGTGGATCGCGGTCCAGGCGTCTCTGTTTAGTCCTCTCTGCCGCAGAAAATCCGTGTTATGTTGGAGGTGGAATGCAGCGGCGACCAGGCAGGGCGTGCGCAGGCGCATGCACAGTGGCGCAGACCGAACCACGATGAGTCAAGCGGGTGCCAGTACGCACGATCCTCTGATTGGATCCACTGTCGGCGGCCGCTACCACATCGAAGAGCGAATCGGCGCTGGCGCGATGGGTGCGGTCTACCGAGCCGTGCAGGCTGGGCTTGGGCGCCCGGTCGCACTGAAGGTGCTCAAGCGCGATCTAGCCTGGGGCGGCGACACCGTGCAGCGCTTCCGCCGCGAAGCCAAAGCGATGAGCGCGCTGCACCACCCGCACACCGTGCAGGTCTTCGATTTTGGCGCCACCGACGACGGCTTGCTCTACCTCGCGATGGAGATGCTCGAGGGCGAACCCATCACCGAACGGCTCGCGCGCGCCGGCGTGCTCGGGGTGAAGGAGGCTGTGATCTACGCGCAGGAAGTGCTGCGCTCGGTGGGAGAAGCGCACGCCAAGGGCATCGTCCACCGCGATCTCAAGCCCGACAACATCTTCTTGGCACGCGTCGAGGGCGAGGCGCTGCCCATGGTCAAGGTGCTGGACTTCGGCATCGCCAAGGCCATCGAGGGCGAGCGCAGGATCGACCAGTTCGAGACGCTCGACGGTACCGTGTTCGGCACGCCGCGCTACATGGCACCCGAGCAAGCGGCCGGCAAAGCGCTCGATCCGCGCACCGACCTCTACGCTGTCGGCATCATGCTCTATGAGTTTCTGGTCGGGCAGCCACCCTTCGTCGATGCCGATGCAGTGGTAGTGATGGCGAAGCACATCCGAGAGGCGCCCTTGCCTCTGTGCAAAGCAGCGCCCGCACGACCCATTCCTAGAAGCCTGGAGCTCATCGTCAGCAAGGCGCTGGAGAAGGAGCCCGGGAAGCGTTGGCAGAGCGCCGACGAGTTCGACAAGGCCCTCACGCTCTGCCTGCCGGAGGTAGTGCGCTGCGAGCGACGCGGCAAGCGTGCCTCGCACGACACATGGCTCGCGCAGCTGAGGGCGGCAGCACCGACGACCCGCACCGCCGTGCTCGGCGGCCTGGTCACTGGTTTCGTACTCTTTGCGACCGTGCTCTATGTGTCCACACGGCAAAGCGGCACGCAGGCCACGGCAAAACCGGCTACCGTCGACATGCTCGTGCCGAAAGCGGCGCCCGAGCCGAGCGCCTCGGCGCAAGCCCCCGCTGCGCAGCCGGTGAAAGTCGCGGTCGCGTTGCAGAGCGATCCGGCCGAAGCCGAGGTCTGGCGCGACGACACACAACTTGGCGTCACACCGCTTTCGATCGCGGTCGCACAGGGCGGCACGGTCCGTGTCAGCCTGCGCAAGAAGGGTTTCGTCGACCACACGGTCGACGTGGGCGCGAGCGAGCCCACTCGCACGGTGACGCTCTCACCGCTGCCCGCTGCGCCTACGCCTGCGGACCGCAGCGCACGCCACCCTCGGCCGCGTCGCGGTCGAGCCACCAACACGGGCAACGCCGGCAACGACACTCCGCGCACGCCTAGCGCAGATCGCAGCAGCGACTCGCCCTACGAGAAATTCTGACGCTTGCCGTGACGCCAACATCAAGCCCGAACGGCGACGGCATTCCCGAACGCACGCTCGCTCATCTGGAATGGCCTCGCCTTTCGGCCGCGCTGCTGACGCGGTGTCGCGGGGCTTCGGCTCGCCGCATCGGCCTCAGCTTCGCGGAGAGTCTAGAGGCGACACGCGCAGCGCTCTGCGAGACGCGGGAGGCCATGGCACTGCTCAACTCCGGCGAGGCGCTGCCGCTCGACGACCTGCGAGACGTGCATGCTCACCTCGATCGCCTGGAGCGATCGGGCACGCTCGATGCGATGGCCATAGCAGACCTGCGCGTGACGCTGCAGCAGGCAAAGCAAGTGCGACGCTTCCTCGGTGCTCGCAGGGCATCGCTGCCGGCTCTCACCAATGCCACCAGCCTCGATCCATCGCTCGATGAGCTCGAGACCACCCTGGGCGATGCGGTGGGCACCGACGGAACCGTGCTCGACAGCGCAAGCCCGAAGCTGCAAGAAGTGCGCGCCGAGATCTTGGCGCTGCGCGAGCGGATCGTCGGCCGGCTGCAGGATGTGATCGACCGGCACGGAGATCTGCTCTCCGACCACTACTACACCCTGCGCGATGGCCGCTACGTGCTGCC
>JADGRG010000665.1 GCA_017881145.1 Sandaracinaceae bacterium
GACGCGAGATGGTGGCCGGGGCGTCGTTGGTGTGCAGCGTCGAGAGCACCAAGTGGCCCGTGAGCGCTGCTTTGACCGCGATTTCGCCGGTCTCGAAATCACGAATCTCACCGACCATGATGATGTCGGGGTCCTGGCGTAAGAACGAGCGCAGGGCTGCTGCGAAATTCAGGCCGATGTCTTCGTGCATCTGCACCTGATTGATACCCATCAGGTTGTACTCGACCGGGTCCTCGGCGGTGGAGATGTTGGTTGTGACTTTGTTCAAGTCGCTGAGCGCCGAGTAGAGCGTCGTCGTCTTGCCCGAACCGGTGGGTCCCGTGACCAGCACCATGCCGAAGGGCTTGTGAATCGCGTACTGGAAGTCGACCAGCGCCTTCTGCTCGAAGCCGAGCTTGGTCATGTCGAGCTGCAGGTTGCCCTTGTCGAGCAAGCGCATGACGATCTTCTCGCCCCAGATGGTCGGCAGCGAGGAGACGCGGAAATCCATCTCGCGTCCCTTGCCCAGCTTCAGCTTGATGCGACCGTCCTGCGGCAAGCGGCGCTCGGAGATGTCGAGCGAGGACATGATCTTGAAGCGGCTCGCGATGGCGTTTTTCAGCTTCATCGGCGGATGCATCTCGTCGTGCAACACACCGTCGATCCGGTAGCGGATCCGGAGCATCTTCTCGTAGGGCTCCATGTGGATATCTGAAGCGCCCTTCTTGATGGCGCTGAGCAGAATCGCGTTGCAGAGCCGGATGACCGGTGCGTCCTCGGAGAGCTTCTCGAGATCGATGCCATCGCCTTCGAGGTCTTCCTCGGCGAATTCGATCTCCTGCTCGTCGAAACCCTCCATGATCTCGTCGTACGAGATGTTGGTTTCTTGGGCGTAGTAGCGTTCGATGGCCTCGATGATCGAAGCCTCGGACGAGACCACCGGCTCGACGTTGTAGCCAGTGGTGAACTTGATGTCGTCGATCGCGTGCAGGTTCGACGGATCGGCCATCGCCACAATCAGTGACGAGCCGGCGCGGGAAACCGGGATGATCTTGTGCCGCTCGCACATATCCTGCGCGATCAGCTTCAAGACCTCTGGGTCGATCTCGTATTCGCGCAGATCGACGGCCTGAACCTTGTACTGCTGGCTCAGGAAGTCGGTGATCTGTTCATCTGAGATGAACCCCATCTTCGCAAGCGCGAAACCGAGGCTCGTCCCGTCCTTGCGTTGAGTCTCCTGCGCCTTGCGAAGCTGCTGCAGGCTGATCAGCTTTTGTCGGACGAGCAGCTCGCCAATGCGATCGGAGGACATCGGGGGCTCTCTACTCCTTGCAAGGTGCAGCGCTGCGCGCCGCGGGACACCATCCGTGAGCGTCTGGGATTGGGCTGCGCCTTGTCAAGACCGATGCAGGCCGGTCACAATCGTGAGTTTTCTTCCTATCTAGAAACGGGTCGGAGTTGATGAAGGAAGCTGGGCACGATGTCTCACATGTGGCTTCCGCCACAGCGACTGTCGCGGTCGCGCCGCGTGTAGCCTTCGTCGATTGGCTACGTTTTGTTGCTGCCCTCCAGATGCTGCAGGGTCACACCATCGCTGCGGTTCTTGCTCCGGCCTACCGCCATGGCGCGCTCTACGAGGCCTGGCTCGCAGCACGTGGCCTCACCTCGGTCGCGTTCCTCTTCGCTTCGGGCATGGCGTTCTACTTTGTCGCGGTGCGCCGCAACTCGCGCTCCGCGGACGACCAGCGTGGTGTCACACGGCGAGTCCGTCGGGCGTTGTGGCTCGTGATGCTGGGCTATCTCCTGCACTTGCCGCTGGCTGCATTCTTCGCGTCGGATGCCACCGTGCGAGCGCTCGCGCTGCGCGGCTTCCTCGGCGTCGACGTTCTGCAATGCATCGGCGTCTCGATGCTGACGCTGGAAGCCCTCCGTCGTGTCCTGCCAACACGCAGCCACTTGGCTGCAACTTGCGCCGTGCTGGCAGTGGGCTTGCTCGCGCTCACGCCGCTCGCCGCACGACTTGCGCAGAGCATTTCGTGGCCATGGCTCTCGGCCTATCTGGCGCGTGTTCCGGGTTCCAGCTTCCCGCTCTTCCCTTGGGCCGCACATGTCTTCTTCGGGGTGGCATGCGGCGCTTGGCTCGACTCGCCGAGCCGGCTACGCACGCCGACGCGAATCGCGCTCCTGGCCGTGCTCTTGTCCAGCGTGTTCTGGATGCTATCGGCACTCGGCGCTGCGTCACCGGTGGTCGACCACGTGCTGCGTCTGTCGCGCGTGACCCTGGCGTGCTCCGCGCTGGCCTGGCTCGCCGCGCAGGTTGGCCGGACCCCGATGCTCATCCAGGAGCTATCTAAACAGACCCTCTTCCTCTACGTGTTCCACGTGCTCTTGGTTTACGGGCAGGGGGTGGGGCTGGCCGAGTCCATCGGTCCGCGCCTCTCGGGCTGGGCGGCGGTGGGCTTGGCCGCCCTGGTCGTCGCCGTCAGTGCCGGGCTGGTGCTCGGCTATCGAGGTCGGCAGGAACGGCGTCTTGCCGTGGCGGTCGGGACGGGTTAAGAGGCCCCACGCGTAGCTAGGAAAGACCGCCGTGGCGAACCCCAAGAAGAGAAACATCACGCCCAAGGACCCCGCGGAGGCGCTCGCTCAGATCGAGACGCCGCAGGTCAAGTGGAAGGTCATCGCGCAGATTGTCGGCGGCTTCGCCGTGCTCTGGGTGACGGCGTTCATGGCGAAGCCGATCTTCGGCTACGTAGGCATCGGCGTGGTCGGCGCGCTGACGCTGGTCGCCATCGGGTTCGGCATCTACATCTGGCGCCTGACGAAGAAGCAGCGCGCCATTCTCGACATCATGAAGTCGGCCACCGATCCCGAGGGTCGGAAGCGCGCGCTGGAAGAGCTCGGCACCGGTAAAGACAACGACGCGATGAAGGCGATCGCGAAGGCGCAGCTTCTGGCAGGCACCGATGCGACCGAAGCACTGCGCGTGCTCGAAGGCGTGGATCTCAAGAAGGCCCCGGTGATGGTGCAGGACGAGGTGCGCGCCCAACTGGCGCTGCTCTACCTGCGCGGCAACCGCGTGCGGGATGCCCGAGCCCTGGCGGACGAGATGCGTCTGGACCGGCAACCTCACGCCAAGGCCAAGGCTTTCTACGCTGCCGTGATGGCCGAATCGCTGGCTCGCACCGGCGCTGGCGAAGAAGCGAAGAAGCTCTTGGATACCTACACGGCCGACGACCCCGCCTACGCCGAAGTGCAGCCGATGCTGCTGCGCGCCCAGGTGTTCACAGCGTTCCAGTTGAAGAAGAAGGGCCTCGCCAAGAAGGCCATGGAGACCCTGGCCGAGGTCGAGCCGGGCATGCTGGCGGCGTTCATGGCGAAGGGCACGCAGCCGGAGATCATCCAGCTGGCCAAACAGACGCTCTCGGCCGCTGGCTACGCGCCCAAGACTCAGTTCAAGCGCGGTTGACCGTGCCGAGCGGCCGTGACTGCGCCGTCCAAAGCGGCTGATCGCCGGCCATAGCAACGCAAGCATGTCGCCCGTCTGGACCATCCGTTCTCTGCTCGCGTGGATCACGCAGGACTTTGCTGCGCAGGGAATCGGTACGCCGCGCCTGGATGCCGAAGTGCTGCTGGCGCACACGCTCGGCTGCGATCGCGTGCGCCTCTACATGGACCTCGACCGTCCGCTTACGCCGGATGAGCTGAGCGCCGTGCGCGCCCTGGTTCTGCGCCGTCGCAAACGCGAACCGGTCGCCTATATCGTCGGTCAGCGCGAGTTCTACCGGCGGCCCTTTCTGACCACCTCGGCCGTGTTGATCCCCCGTCCCGACACCGAGACGCTGGTGGAGCGTGCGCTGCTGCTGATGGCTGCGAGCGAAGCGCCGCGCGTGCTCGACCTCTGCACCGGCAGCGGAGCCATCGCCGTCACGCTGGCGGCAGAGCATCCCGGCGCACACGTCGATGCCACCGATCTCTCCGCAGCTGCGCTGCAAGTCGGCAAGAGCAACGCAGCGCGTCACGGCGTTTCTGAGCGCATCAGTTTCTACGAGGGAGACCTCTTCGGCGCTCTCTCTCTAGCCTCGCCCTATGATCTCATCGTCTCGAACCCACCTTACATTCGCGCTGCGGATTATCCGACGCTCGCTGCCGAGATCACAGACTACGAGCCGAAGCTGGCCTTGGTCGCTGGAGATGATGGGCTATCTGTGCTGCGACGGCTCTGCATGGAGACCGAGGGCTGGCTCGTGTCTGGGGGCAGCTTGTTCTTCGAAGTTGGCGCGGGCCAAGCCCAGGCTGTCGCGGCATGGCTGGGCGAGCGACCGCTCCTCCACGAGGTGCGCATCCACAAGGATCTGGGCTCCGTGGAGCGCGTCGTCGAGGCAAGACGTCGCAGCTGACGGCTGCACAGTTGTTCTCCTGTGGCAACGCCCGCGACTCAACTTCGTCTGCGCAGACGAACCACGCCTTCGGCCAGCACGAGCAGCCCGACCAACAGGTAGACGAGATTCGAGAGCGGTCTACGGACCGCAGAAGCTGCGCTGCGGTCGCCATGGCGCGTTGAGCTCGGGACCGGGCCCGCAGAGAGGTCGCTCTCTGCCCGAGGCGCGGCTACCACGAATGCGCCGCGCGAGCGCGGTGTCGCACCGGGGGTGGAATCGAGGGCACGGACTTGATAGGCGCCGATGGTCTCGGTCGCGGTGAAGCGCAGCATCCGCTCCTCGGCGCTGGCGCGCAGCCGCTGGGTGTGACCGGCGGGGTCGATCACCTCAACCCAAGCGTTTTGCTTCGGCACCGGCAGCTCGACGACCTCACCGGGCGAGAACGAGCTTCTGGCGACGGACGCGCTTAGCGCGACGTTGCGAAGCATGGCCGAGAGCAAGGCCAGGAAACCGGGGCGGAAGGGGAGGTCGGTGAAGTCCGCGTCGATCGAGGTCGCCAAGAGCAGGCTGCGTCCTTCGCCGACATCGCGAGCGCAGAGCGCCGGTGAGCCGTCCTCGAAGCTGAGCAGGGTCTGTGGACTCGGATCGAGCAGGAGCCGCTTCTGGGTGCGTGCTTCGCGCAAGCCGACGAGTCCCTCGGGCAGAAACTTCGCGTCCTGTGCCGGCGCAAAGCGCAGGTCGTGGGTAGCACCCACGCTGGCGATGCGGGTCGCCAGCAGATTGCCGAGCAGACCGTTGTAGCGCGCGGGCTCGACGTTGTTTCCGGCCGTGATGATGAGCCCGCCGCCTCGCTCGACGAAATGCGAAAGGCGCTGTGCCACGGGCTCGCTCGGAGCAGGCACGTTGGCGAGCACGACCACGTCGACGTCGTGGAGCTCGGTGCGTGCCAGCAAGAGCGGGTCGATGTTGCGCACCGAGAGCAGCAGCATCGACTCCGGCAAGAGCGCGAGCGCACGTTGGACATAGTGCAGCTCGTCGTCGGTGCTGCCCGGATGCGGATC
>JADGRG010000666.1 GCA_017881145.1 Sandaracinaceae bacterium
AGCCGCTGGCCAAGACGCGGGCGTTCTTGCGCGAGGCCACCGCCGACAACAGCCTGCACATGCACAAGGACGTGGCCTCGGCCAAGAGCCTGCTGGAGCCGCAAACCCCGCGTGCGACGGTCATCACGTGTGCCGACTCGAAGATCCAAAACGGCGCCTTCGATGCCAGCTCGGAGAACGACGACTTCACGGTGCGCAATCTCGGCCCGCAGGTCGGCAAGGCCAAGGGCTCGGTCGAGTTCGGCGTCGAGAAGCTGAACACGCCGCTCTTGCTGGTGCTCGGACACACCGGCTGCGAAGCGGTGAAAGCGGCGATGATGGACACGGACGAGCTGAGCGGTTCGCTCAAGAATGACCTCGAAGCGCTGCATGTCGCAAAGGCCGACGCCCATGCAGAGCCGACTCCAGAAGCGTGGCTCGGCGCCGTGGTCAGCAACGTGCACGCGCAGGTCGATGCGGCACTCGCTCTATTCGGCACGCGGGTCAGTTCGGGCAGCCTCACGATCGTCGGGGCGATCTACGATCCCCGCAATGATCTGCACAAGGGGTACGGCAAGCTGACGATCCTCAACGTCAACGGCGTCCGCGACGCAGCACGTGTTTCGGCTTTCGAGCGCGCCGTGCTGACCCCAGTCCAGCTCTCGGAAGCCGTGAACCAAACCAGCAACATCGCCGAAACCGCTGCAGAAACCCGGCGGCTGGTCAATCTGGCACTCTTTCAAGCCCAACAAGAGCTGAAGAACGGAACGCCGAGCCGCGCGCGCAAACATCGCGCCAAGGGCGAGGCCACCGCGAAGAGCGGCAAGGGAGAGCCCGCAACGGCCAAGCCTGCAGAGCCGAAAGCCGCCGCACCCGAAACGAGCGAAGCGCCGCCAGCGGAGAAGCCAAAGGGCAAGAAGGGCTCAGCGGAAAAGCCCGCACTCGCGGCAGCGGAGAAGCCGCAGAAGTAGCCGCCACCGCTGCGCCTGCAGGCCCCGCATCGGAGAGGTTCACGCCATGTGGTAGGGAAGCCGGATGCCCCCGACGCTCGACTCCGCACAGCTCGCCTTCGATCGCGAGCATCTGTGGCACCCCTACACCTCGATGCGCGACCCCCTGCCGGTCTACCCGGTAGTCGGCGCAAGTGGGGTGCGGCTCACGCTCGCCGATGGGCGCACGCTGATCGACGGCATGGCGTCCTGGTGGTGCGCCATCCACGGCTACGCTCATCCGGCACTCAACGCCGCGATCGCGGCCCAACTCGAGCGCATGCCGCACGTCATGTTCGGCGGCCTCACGCACGAGCCGGCGATCGAACTCGGCAAACTCTTGGTCGGACTCACGGCGCTAGAGCGCGTGTTCTTCTGCGACTCGGGTTCGGTCAGCGTCGAGGTCGCGATCAAGATGGCGCTGCAGTATTGGTACGCGCTCGGCAAACCGGAGAAGCGGCGTTTGCTCACGCTGCGCGGCGGCTATCACGGCGATACCTTCGGCGCGATGGCGGTGTGCGATCCGGTGACCGGCATGCATCACTTGTTCCGCAGCGCCCTGCCCGAACACCTGTTCGCGCCCATACCAAGCTGTCGCTTCGACGATGCGTGGGATGAAACGGCCACGGGCGACTTCGAGGCCTTGATCGCCACGCATGCGCACGAATTGAGCGCGGTGATCCTCGAACCGATCGTGCAGGGCGCCGGCGGCATGCGCTTCTATCATCCGAACTATCTGCGCAAAGTGCGCGAACTGTGCGACACCCACGACGTGCTCCTCATCGCGGACGAAATCGCAACTGGCTTCGGGCGCACGGGCAAGCTCTTCGCCTGCGAGCATGCCGCCGTGAGCCCCGACATTCTGTGCCTCGGCAAGGCGCTGACCGGCGGCAGCATGACGCTCGCCGCCACGTTGACGAGCGCGCGCGTCGCCAACGGCATTTCGAGCGGGCCCGCGGGCGGCGCCTTCATGCACGGGCCGACCTTCATGGCCAATCCCATGGCCTGCGCGGCGGCGGTGGCCAGTATCCGCACGCTGCTCGCCTCCGATTGGCAGACGCGCGTAGCGAGCATCGAAACACAGCTACGGGCCGAGCTTGCTCCCTGTGCAGGTTCATCGCGCGTGACCGACGTGCGCGTGCTGGGCGCGATCGGGGTATGTGAGATGAAAGAGCGCGTCGACGTCGCGGCAGTGCAACGGCGTTTCGTCGAGCGTGGCGTGTGGATTCGCCCCTTCGGCCGCCTCGTCTACCTGATGCCGCCGTACGTCATCGAGCCAGACGAGCTGTCGCAGCTTACGGCCGCAATCGCAGAACTGGCTAAATCCTGACACACCCCGAAATGGGGCCGGTCCAGGCCCTGAAGCGAAACTGGAGTCTTGGGGTGAGGAAGTGGCTGTGGGACTCGCACCCGCCCTGTGCTAGCGTGCCCGCTGGGCAGGGTGATTGTTGGCAAAAACGCGAGGTTTGGAACGGTGAGCAATAGAGGCGTTAGATTCGGGGTCATCGGGCTTTTCGCGATCTTGATGGCTTGGCAAATGGTCGGCTGCGGTGGCTCAACCCCGGCGAAGGGCACTGGCGGCATTGGCGTCTCCGGAACGGGTGCTGGCGACGGAGTCAGCGCCGGTACGGGCGGCACGGCGGGTGCCGCGGGGATGATGGCCACGGGAGGTGCGCCAGGCAGCGGTGGCGTCCCAGGCACGGGAGGCACGGCTAGCACCGGTGGGACCGGCGGCACGGGACCGAAGACGTTCTCAGTGAGCGCCGGCAGCAACATGGTAACGCCGGGTCAGATCTGCGCTCGGTTGGCGCAGATACAGTGCGCCGGCGAGGCTTTTTGTTGCGACAATCCAGGGCGCGACAAGGCGACCTGCGAGACCGCGATGCGCGATGGTTGCACGAGTAAGCTCTACTTGGACACGATCGCGATGAACAAGGTCAGCGGCTTCGACGCCGCCAAAGCTGGCGAGGCTTTCAATCAGCTTGAGATGCTGGCCTCGAAGTGCGACACGTCGATCGCCAGTTTCGGCGCGTCGCCAAGTGGCCTGCACGCGATGTTGCAAGGCACGGTCGCGCCAAGCATGTCCTGCGATCAGCCACGCTTGAACATCGACCCCGCCATCGCAGCAGCTGCACTGGCCTCGTGCACGTCCAGCGACACCACCTCGTGCTTGCCCGCCTCGGCCCTGAGCGGCTGGACCTGCGCAGCCCGTGGAGATGCAGGCGCCAAGTGTTTCACCGATCTCAACTGCAAGGACGGTCTCTACTGTCCGAACCCAAAGCTGCTGTTCGGCGTTGCCATGTGCGCCGCGCGCAAAGCGATCGGAACGGCCTGCGCTGCCGCCAACGAGTGTGAGTCGTTGTTCTGCAAGGGCGCCATGTGCGTCACGCCATCGGCACAAGCTGCCTACTGCCTCGGGCAGTAAGACTGACTCCACAGGCGTTCATCGACCCGCCGCAGCCTCGGTTGCGGCGCGGGGTCGCTCAAGGAGCGTCCCCGGCCTCCCAGCGTGGGTCGGGAGGCGGTGGCAAGCGGCCGTCGA
>JADGRG010000667.1 GCA_017881145.1 Sandaracinaceae bacterium
AACGGTGCCGAGCCGATCCATGCGGCGACGCTGGATGCGTTCTGCGCGGCGTTCGAGCCCTACGGCTTTCGGCGTGAGGCGTTCTATCCCTGCTACGGGATGGCCGAATCGACGCTGATCATTTCGGGTGGCGATGCCGCTGCGCTGCCTGTGGTGCGCGAGTTCTCCCAGCTCGAGCTGCGCGCTGGACGCGCTGCACCCGTCCACGAGCACAGCGCCGACGCGGTTCGACTGGTCGGATGCGGCCGTGCGCTGGCTGGCGAAAAGATCGTCATCGTCGATCCCGACCGCGTTCAAGTCTTGCCGAATCGACGGGTCGGCGAGATCTGGGTGTCGAGCCCATCGGTCGCGGATGGGTACTGGAAGCGCCCCGAGGAGACGCAGGCCACATTCTGCGCGCGTCTCGCGGGGAGCGGCGAAGGGCCGTTCCTGCGCACTGGGGATCTCGGCTTCATGGACGATGGCGAGCTCTTCGTGACTGGGCGGCTCAAGGACTTGATCATCGTGCGCGGGCTCAACCACTACCCGCACGACATCGAGCACAGCATGCAAGCCGTAGACGCCGCGCTTTTGCCCGGTTGCGGCGCCGCCTTCTGCGTCGAGGTCGACCGGGAGGAACGGCTGGTACTGGTGCAGGAGGTCGACCACCGCTTGCAGCCAAACCTGGAGGCACTGCTCCAGCGCATTCCGGCTGCGATCCGGGAGCACCACGATCTGGCGGTGCACGCGATTGTGCTGATCAAGAAGGGAAGCTTGCCGAAAACTTCCAGCGGCAAGCTGCAGCGCAAAGCGACCAGGAGAGCCTATCTGCGCGGTGAGCTCACGGTAAGCGCGAGTTGGCCGGCGGCATCCGCATTGCAGGAGACGGCGGGGACACAACCCGCGACAGAGCAAGCGGTGTCACGCACCAGCGAAGCTCCGCCCCCCAGCCAAACGCTGACCCGCCTGGTACCCAAGGATCGGCAGAGGGCCGCGATCACCCGCTTTCTGAAAGCGGCACTGGCGGCCAAAGCGCATGTGCCTGAGAACGAAATCGACGAACACGTGCCGCTCGCACAGTACGGCGTAGATTCGATCTTTGCCGCGGAGCTGGCCGAAGCGCTCGAGCGCTGGCTGCAGATCCCGCTACCCACGACCATCAGCTACGACCACCCAACCATCGCTGCGTTGGCCTCGGCGCTTTGCGCGCAGCTTGCGGCGACACCGGAGGCGACCACCGCTGCGCAGCCGCCCGTGATACCGACCCCACGCAGCACGCGCCAGCGTGAGCCAGTCGCCATCGTGGGGATGGCTTGCCGCTTCCCCGGTGCCAATGATCTGCGGTCCTTCTGGAACCTGCTGCGACACGGTGTCGACACCATCCAGGAAGTGCCGATCACGCGCTGGGACAACGCTGCGTTGTATGATGCTGCGCCCGCTACACCGGGCAAGCTTTCGAGCCGCTGGGGTGGTTTCATCGAGGGCATCGACCTCTTCGACCCACACTTCTTCGGCATCTCGCCTCGTGAAGCGGAGGGCATGGATCCGCAGCAACGAATCTTCCTGGAGGTCGCGTGGGAGGCACTCGAAGACGCCGCCATCGCGCCTTGCTCGCTCGCGGGCACCGATACCGGTGTGTTCGCGGGCGTGTGCTCCCACGACTACGGTTTGCTCTACGGCGGTGACCTCGGGCTCGTCGACGCGGGCTATGGCACGGGCAACGCACCGAGCATCGTCCCCAATCGCCTCTCGTATTTCCTGAATCTCAAGGGCCCCAGCATGGCCATCGACACGGCGTGCTCGTCGTCGTTGGTCGCGCTTCGAAGTGCCTGCCAAAGCCTCGAGCAGGGCGAGACAAACCTGTGCATCGTGGGCGGTGTCAACGCGGTGCTCACACCGGAACCCAGCGTGTTCTACTCGAAAGCTCGTTGCCTCGCCGCCGACGGACGCTGCAAGACTTTCGACGCAAGCGCCGACGGCTTCGTGCGCAGCGAGGGCTGCGGCGTGGTCGTGCTGAAGCGTCTCTCGCAGGCGCAACGCGACGGCGACCGCATCTACGCACTGGTGGTGGGCGCAGCCGTGAACCATCACGGAGCTTCCAACGGATTGATGGCACCGAGCGGTGCCTCCGAAGTAGAGGTGATCCGCCGCGCACTGGCAGATGCGGACGTGCAAGCGCACGAAATCGGCTACGTGGAAGCACACGGCGTTGGAACGCCACTCGCCGATGCCGTCGAGTTACGCGCGCTCGGCGCGGTGATGCTCGGGCGTTCGGCCGATCACCCGTGCCTGGTCGGGTCCGTCAAGACGAACCTTGGACACCTCGAAGCAGCCTCGGGAATGGCGAGTCTGATCAAGACCGCGCTTGCGCTCACGCATGAGGAGATACCCCCGCACTTGCACCTGCACGACGTGCATCCCGACATCGGCATCGAGAAGCTTCCGCTGGCGATTCCAACCCTCGCCACAGCGTTTCGCCGGGGCGAGAGCGCTCGCTTCGCAGGGGTGAGCGGCTTTGGGTTTGGGGGCAGCAACGCGCACGTCATCCTGCGCGAGGCCCCGCTCGCCTCAGAGGCCCGAAACGATCCCGAGCGACCGCGCCACCTGCTCGCCCTCTCGGCACGCGACCCTCGGGCGCTGCGTCAACTCGCTGGCCGTTTTGCACGCGAACCGGGTCGCACGGCCCTGCCGGACCTGTGTTACAGCGCGAACACGGGACGCTCACACTTCACCTACCGCGCCGCGTTCACAGCAGAGAGCCACGAGGAGCTGCGAGCCGCGCTCTCTGCTTTCGGCGCAGCGGCCGCCATCCACGAGCAGAAGGCGCTGCCAGCGGAGAGCTTTCGCGTCGCCATGCTCTTCACCCAGAGCGCGGTTCCAACCGGCAGCGCAGAGTTGCTCTACCGGACGCAACCGATCTTTCGGCAGGCTTTCGACCACGCAAGCCAGGTTGTCGCCCC